>JAZLIW010000156.1:0-40823 GCA_045617585.1 Eubacteriales bacterium | reverse complement strand
GCGTAATCACGGTGAACGATCGCGTTGAGCAGGGACTCGCGGATCGCCATGTCCGGATAATCCCTGTGGTCGATACGGAGCAATCCCTCAAAGGTCGCCTTGGTCTGATTGCGCAGGTCGAGATAGGCATACGCCTCCTCCAATTGTTTCAGAAGGGACCCGGTGAACTCGCGGCGATGCTGAAAATCGCTTTGATCGGTCCCGCCGAAGGACGCGGCTTTGATGATATGCGGGCACTGATCGGAAAGGAGAAGCGCAAGATTGGAATACAGACCGTCCGTGTCGATCATACCGAGCGTTTTCATCTGGGTCTCGCCGAGCGGAAGACTGCGCTTTGCAAATTCGGCAGTCACTTTTTCAAAGGTCAGCTCCTGTTCGAGAGAACGCATCTCCTCATAGCTGTCGCCGTCCGTTTCCTTGATCATCCGACGGATCGCGGTATCGGAGGCGGGAACCGACGAGGTCCCCTGCCGCACGTACACGCCCTCAGGACGGAGTCCTTTCGACGCGAGATAATACGGACGGTGTGCGCCGCACTGCACGCCGACCTCAATGACGGTCCTGTCTCCGACCGTTTTTGCTTCAAAGTGCAGGAACATTGTTACGTCCGGTTTGATCGCGTCCCGCGCGGCGTTTGAGATCTGCTGGATGACGTGATCCGCGTTTTCCACGCCGCAGACGCTCCCGTCGTCCTCTACGCCGACGAGTATCGAACCGCCCTGCGTGTTGGCAAAAGCGACGATCTCTTTTTTGATATCGTCCACGTATTCTGCTTTCAGTTCGACTGTTTCGCTTTCCGTGTAGTTCATCAAATGCCTCCTGTGCGCTTTCTTTTTTCTTATCATATCACAGTACTCTTTTCTTGTCAAGAACCTGACAAGAAAATGACGAGATTATGACAAGAAAACTTTTTGCGGTCGGGAGCGATTGCGGACGCGGAACAAAACAAATCCGGCGAACCTCCCCCTGAAGCCCGCCGGATTTGTAACCTATTTGTTCGGATGCCTGTTTTTTATCGGCCGTTCTTCCGTTATTGAAGCGACAGACCCGAATCCCAATCGAACTGAACGACCGGAAACGTTTTTTCATGCAGCAGTCTTTCGTAAACGGTCGGTGCTTCCTGCGGGGAATGCACCTCGTCCACGAGGGCGGACAAATCCAGTCGTCCGGTTTCTGTCAGTCCTATCAGCGTCTGCATATCGTCTGCCTGCGTCCACCAGCCGTTACCCGAATCCGCCTTCGGTCTTGCGGCGGCATGGGCTCCGATCAGCGTGATGCCGGGACCGTGGACCTTGTGGTAATAGTCGATTGAAAAGTCGCTGTGCCTGGTACAGCCGAGAAGCGCGACCCTGCCGAACCTCGCCATACAGTCGAGCACGCCGTCAAGCGCTTTTCCGACGCCGGTCACCTCAATGGCAGTCCGGGCGCCGCCGTTCGTCAGCCCTTTTACGGATTCCGCAAAATCCGGAGCGTAAGGATCAAACGCGAAATCCGCGCCGTTCCGCAGCGCTTTTTCTCTTTTTTCGGGGGACGGATCGACCGCAATGACCGGAACCGCTCCCGCCGCACGAAGCAGCCTGACTGCGGAAAGCCCCAAAATGCCCATTCCCATCACGATCGCCGATTCCCCGATCTCAAGTCGGCACTTGCGGATCGCGGCAAGCGGAAACGAAGCGATATGGAACAGGGCGGCATCCCGGAAGGATATCCTATCGCTGATTCTGAAGACGTTTTCCGCCGCGATATTCTGTATCCGGCAGTGTGTGCTCCATGAGAGCGCGACTCTGTCTCCGGGACGCAGACCGGTCACCCCGGAACCGACTTTTTCCACGGTTCCCGCCGAGCTGTATCCGCCGAACCGGGGGAATACGGCGGTTTCTGCGGTATCGAATACGCTGACGTTGATCTCGCCGGACAGATTCGCCCGTTCCGTTCCGCTGCTGACGGAAGAAACGGAAAGTCTGACCTGCACTTCATTTTCTTTCGGTTCCCGGATTTCTGCATCACAAAGCTCTGCGACCCCGGGACGCTGAAATACGATCTGCTTTGTCAGCATGGTTTATCCTCCAATGCTCCCGAGATATCCTCTTCAAAATTCGCCGCGGATTTTGCGCCGGATCCGCCGTCGGTTACGGAGTTTTTCATATAGACCGCCGCGATCCGATTGACCGGATCCACGAAGAAATGGGTTCCGTAAGCGCCGCTCCAGCCGTACGCTCCGACGGGAAGACGGCGATAACCGGATTCCGCGATCACGCGCACACCGAGCCCCCATTTTTGGGTATGATTGCGCCCGGTTACGTCCATATCGATGCGGGGCGTCGCCATTTCCCGGACGGATTCGGCAGAAAGGATTCTTTTGCCCCGGAAAACGCCCTCCGAAAGAAGCATCTGCGCAAAGTTCATATAATCCGGAAGGGTGGAAGCAAGACCCGCCCCGCCGAGAAAATGCGTCACGGGGGTGTTTCCGAACACTCGTCCCTCCGGCATTTTCACGGCGCAGGCTTTGCCGTCGATTTTCCGATGCATTCCGATCATTCTGTTCCACTGGTTTTCCGAAGGAACGAACGTCGTGTCGTTCATGTCAAGCGGAAGGAACAGGTTTTCGGTCAGAAACCGGTTATAATCCTGACCGCTGACGATCTCGACGATCCTCGCGAGAATATCGAATCCGGCAATCCCGCTGTATGCGCCGCAGGTCTGCGGTTCATAGGCAAGCGCCGTTTTTGCGTAATACCGCACGGCGTTATCCAGCGTCCTGTCGTCCTCCTCGGTGATTTCGCTCCGGTACTTGTCGCCGATTTTCATACAGCCGATGCCGGAGCTGTGCGTCAGCAGATGAAAAATATTGATTTTCTTCTGCGGAAAGCCGGTATAGATCACCTGACCGTCCGCGTTCAGCTCTCCGATACGGATATCCCGGTATTCGGGAAGATAGGATTCCACGGTGTCCTCCAGACGCAATAGCCCTCTGTCCTTCAGAAGCAGGACTGCCGCTGCGGTGATCGGCTTGGTCATAGAGGCGAGGCGGTAGACGGTATCGTCTGTGACAGGCGTATCGCTTTCAGGTCCGGTCACGCCGAATTTGCCGTCGTACAGGGTCTGCGTGCCCTGACAGACCCGGGCAGCCGCGCCGAAAAGATTTCCCTCCTCCAGATCACTTTTCATTCTGGTGTCGATGCGTTCCTTCAAAACGGATGGATTCAGCAGTTTCATACGGTCATTTTCCTTCCTCAAAATCAATTTCGATGGATGAGCGTCCGCTTGCGGCGATTTCGAAATCAACGTAACGGCTGTCGCCGACGGCAGTCATTTCATAGGAGATTTCCTTCCCGTTCAGAAGCACGTTCCGGCTGTTCTTTCCTTCCGGCAGAAGGATGTGCGCCCGGATTTTTTCGGAGGGTGCCGAGATATCGTATCGCATCCCCTCCTCCGTCAGAATATAGCGTACGTCGATCAGCACGCCCGCCGATTCGTAGCCGGTCAGGTACCGAAGCTCCGTATAATGCGTGATCGGGAATCTCGGAGAAAACTCCATTTCATCATAACGCACACCCGTGTCAACGATTCCCGCCAGGCCTTCGTCAACGGCGCTGATCAGGCTCGCGGCACCCCACGCGCTCGGTCCGCGCTCCGGTTGAGGCGTTCCGTCCGGATCGTACAGAAATACGATGGTTTTATCCCGTTCCACCATCTTCATGAATCTTTGAATGATATCCCAGCCGTACGCTTCGTATCCGTTGCGGAACGCCGCCTTTGCGAGTTCCCCGGCGGTGAAGGGGGAGAGCGCGCCGTTGACGTATTCGCCGGCGGCAAAGGCACCGAATTTCCGGTAGGGCGGGTCGATCGAAAACCATTCCGCAAATAACCCGGAAGCCTGTTTTCTTTTCAGATATTCCTCAATGATCCTGCGGGACTGCGGGACGTCGGTAACACCGCGGTTGATATCGTAAGGATTGGAGAGGGAAAGCCTTTCGTTTTCCAGACCATCGACCCCGTCGTGATTCAGATGAAGCTGATGGATAAAGAATCTTCCGTTCCATAAAAACCGGAGCATATTCTCCCGGATCGTTTCCGCACGGGAATCCCATTCCGCCGCCCGCGTTTCCCGACCGAGACGTCTGTTCATCCATGCAAGCTGCCGCATCGCCTGATAGATCCCGGAATTGTCGCCGTGCATGACTGACATCGGCATACCGTCCTCGATCCTTCGGTTCGTTCCGGAATCCGGCGCGTCTGCAAAATCCCATGTATCAATGGTAAAACGACGTTTTACAAGCCCGTGAACGGGATCCCACCGTTTCGGGTCGGACGTCATATAGTCGATCGCTTTTTCCAGCTTCGGCAGTTTTTCCTTCAGCCATGCATCGTCTCCGCTCACCCTGTAATAATACAGAGCGCCTTCCACGACAAGGTATTCCACGTCGGCTTCCAGTTCCAGACGGACAAGCGCAAGGTTATCCTGCTCAAAAAATCTCCGGCAATCCTCGTTCACGAATTTCCAGTGGTAATCGTCGTACTGCTTGATGAGTTCAAAAAACTGACCGTCTTCCCGTTGGTTGTCAATGATGAAATCCAAAAAGCTGTGCAAATCGTATTCCCAGTGCCTGTACGCTTTCATTTCATGAACGTGGTCGCGGATCCAGTTGTTGCTGCAGGCAAGGATCTTTCCGTCGATCATTACGTTTCGTCTGTCGGCAATAACGTTGTTTCGCAGCCGATAAAGGAAAATACCGAGTTCCGCGTCAGACGTTGTCATCACGGAAGGGAATCCGACCTCATAGTTATTGTAGGTCCCGTTATGCCTTCCTTCAACGTTCATTGCCGGTAATCTATGGCAAAAATCTATCATTCGTAATCCTCCAGTTTCCACTCGTCGTGCCAGTCGATAAACACATTTTCGCCGTCAAATCTGAGAGGAAGCCACACGTGCCTTGCTTTTGAAGTATTCACGAGGGCGGAATCCGGGACGGCCTGTGCCAGAGCCCTGCGGGCTTCTTCCGATCCGCCGTCCGGCTTGAAAACGTTGTCAAACAAATCCCGGTATACTTCGTATTGCATATCCATTTCATCCGGCAGCCAACGGTCCGCACAGGCAATATACAGATCCTTTTTTCCAACGACCCTAAATACGCAGGATACCTGTGAATGGAAAGACGTATGGCTTTCGTCCCCGATATGGGGATCGCCTAATGTCCGGAACGGTCCGTGCCACGTGTCCGCTGCGTAAATCTCGGACGGGTTGGGATAGTAACCGGTAGTACCGGAAGTGATCAGATAGTGCGTCCCCCGGCGTTCAAAGTGTGCCGGAGCCTCTCTCATATACGGAATGTGTTTTCCGGCAAAATGCGTGGTGTAATAACCTGTTACGCCCGTATAGTCATCCGTCAGATCCGCACAGATCATTTCATTGAAAACACGGGAAAAATAGTAGTAGGCTTTTCCGTCCCAGCCTTTTGCAATATCAAAATCTCCGCCGTACATTCCGAGAACCTTCATATCCTTCTGAACGATGGTGTAAGGTCCCAGAATATGATCTGCCGTCAATACCGTTTGAAGACAGCGGCTTCCCGGCTTTGATACCTTCATCCAGCATACGTATTTCCCGGTCATCTCATTATAAATGATATGAGGTCTGTCCATGTGTGCGCTTGGATGCAGGGGAGACGTCGGGTCGTCGGGATCAGGGGGAATGATCAGACCTTTGTCATCCCAGTTGTACAGATCGGTTGACGTGTAGCAGCGTACTCCCCAATGCCAGACGTTTCTGTCACCGACACTCTTTTCTTTGTTCTCGCCGTACCAATAATAGGTACCGTCGATATAAATCACACTGCCGCCTTGGATGAAAATCTTTTTGCCCTCTGTGTCAAGCCATTCACGCCCCGGCAAAAATCTGTCGTAAATCATCATTACAGCACTTCCTGTGTCCGATAGTCCACGTGATATCCGCAGGAGGCGAGAACGAGCTTCTGCAGCTGCAATTCGTATTCATAGGAATACGGATTCTCTTTTTCTCCCCGTACCATTGCCGCAAAATCAAGCATCATCGTGTCGTAGCGTTCCGAAGAGGGCACGGTCACGAAGCTCCGGACGGTATGTCTGTCTTCAAACGGTTCGGCGGAATCTCCCGCGGTATAGATCGCGCCGATCGGCTTTTCCAAAGGACGGATCTCGTAAGTGCCCTTGTCACCGCAGACGACCAGCTGCCTTCTTCCGTATCCGTTGATCTCGCAGGCGTTTGCCTGAATGATGCTCGTCCCCCTTTTGTAATCAAAGACGACGGTTCCCATGTCCAGTGCGTCCACTCCGTCGAAACCGCTGGATTTCAGATAAGGCGTGATTCTGTCCGGTGTTCCCTGGATCCGATAAACGAGATCGACCATATGACAGCCGAGAAAAAACATATTTCCGGCGTCAAAGTTCTTCAGCCACGTTCTTTTTTCTTTGGAATGACCGGTATTCATGATCGCGGTGACGCTGTGTATCTCGCCCAGCTTTCCGGAATTGATATAATCCATACATTCCAGAACCGCCGGATTGTACCGGTACATATACGCCATCTGTACAGGGACGTTCTTTGCTTTGGCGGTTTTCAATACGTTCCGGAAAACGTCAAGGTCCCGTCCCGCCGGTTTATCCGCGTGGACCGCGATGCCGTTTTTCACGCACAGTTCGGCATAATAGGGAATGTCGTATTCAAATCCTTCGATCATCATACAGTCGCATCCGGCGTTCAGAAGCTGTTCCACCGATAAAAAAGGAACGTCCCGGTAGACCGGATGATCCTTGACCGCTTCATACTGTACAGGGTCCTCTTCCGCGATTCCGACGATCTCGAAAAGATCGGGATACTTGCATATGCAGTCGAGTTTTCCCCCGCTGTGATCGTGTTTGGTACCGATATGACCGATTCTGAGTTTTTTCAAATAGAACACCGTCCTTTGTTCTGTCAGCAGTGCGGCACGGCGAGAACGATTTTTCCGTTGTGTGTGCCTCCCGCCATCAGGGTCTGTGCCTGTTCCGCTTCCGCAATGGGGAAGATTTTGTAGATCGTCGGCTTCACCTTTCCCGCCTCGATCAGCGGATAGACGTCGCGGACGAGCATGGAGATCAACTCCGCCTTGAATCCGGGTGTACGGCTGCGCAGGGTGGAGCCGATCAGACGGACGTTATGAACGAAGAGACGGTTCAGATCGACCTGCGTATATCTTCCCGCGAGCGAAGCGATGACGATCCAGCGGGCGCCGTGGGAAAGATAGGGAAGACAGTTCCCGAGCTCTTCGCCGCCGACGCAGTCGATCGCGACGTCGACCGGCGTTCCCGCTTTTTTCTGTGCTTTCAGCACGTCCGCAAGACGCTCCTTGGAGGTATCGACGATCAGATCGGCACCGAGACAGCGTATACGCTCCGCCAGCTCGCTTCTTCTGACGGTGGTAATGACACGCATCCCGAATGCCTTCGCCATCGGAATGACGACGGAGGCAAGGCCGGACGCGCCTGCCTGCATCAGCACCGTGTCGCCCGCCTTGGCTTTTCCTTCGATGAAAAGGTTGAGATACGCGGTACAGAAGGCCTCCGGCATAGCGGCGGCTTCTGCGAGGGTGCTGCCTTTCGGCACAGGCATCAGCATGTCGTATTTCACGCAGACGTATTCGGCGTAGCCTCCCCCGCCGAGCAGGGCGCAGACCTCGTCTCCGATCCGGAACGGAGATTTTTCCGCTGCTTCCGGACCCATCGCGGCGATCCTCCCCGATACTTCCAGTCCCATCCACTCGGGACATCCGGGAGGAGGCGGATAGTTTCCTTCACGCTGCATCAGATCTGCGCGGTTGAGCGCGGCGTACGCGATCCCGATCAGGACTTCGTCCTTCTCCGGAACCGGGTCCGGAACCTCAGACCAGATCAGGGACTTATCGGGTTGTATCAGAATTGCTTTCATTTTCGTTTGCACTCCTTTTCAGACGTTTCCGTGCGCATATGATTCCGTTTACGTATATTATACCATCTTGACAAGCAAAAGAAAATATGGTATTGTGTCAAGGAGGGCAACAATCCTGCTCTTTTGGCTCTCGCGGAGGTACGATATGGGAAACAAGGAACTGTATGAAAAACGGCTCTGTATGTCCGAATTGCAGGTCGGACGGGTCTGTCTGCCGCAGCAGCATTTTTTTGAAGAAAGCGAAGGAGACAAGTGGGCAACTTTTCTCTTTCCCGTCAGGGGAGAGGCACAGATCAGGTCTGCCGGCTGTTCGCTTCGCGTCGTGCCGGGAGAACTGGCGTTTCTGCCGGAAGGCGTAGGCTATCGAGCGTTCTGGGACGGAGAAGAGATCGAATACTGCTTCTTCCGTATCGTGTCACGGCAATATGACACGCAGAACATAGAACGGTTTGCCATGCAGAAACTCACACTTCCCGCTCAGGCCGCAGCGGAGGACACGGTCGGAGAGATCTGCCGTCTGTTTGCCGCCGGGGATCGGATCTCCCGTGTGCGCGCAATCGGTCTGTACTACGGGTTCTACGCGGAGGTCCTTCCGCTGCTGCAGAAGAAGGAGCCTGAGCAGTATCATCCGGCAGTCGTCCGGGCGCTTTCCTATCTCGACGTCCACTTCGCCGAGGATTTTCCTATGAAAACGCTGGCGCAGGAGGTTTTTCTCAGTGAATCCCGGCTGTTTCATCTGTTCCGGAAACAGCTCTGCGTTACCCCGACGCAGTACCGGAACGAGATGCGCGTGATCCGTGCCTCCCGTGAGCTTCACCTTTCGGACGATCCGATCGATACGATCGCCGAACGGAACGGATTTCATTCCGCGGCGTATTTTCGCGAAACCTTCAAACAGATCACCGGAATGACGCCCTCGGAATACCGGCAGTCTTTCCGTGACGTGGAGGAGGATGCTGCCCGGACAGGGAAGCAGTAAAAAAGGCGGAAAAGGAATGATGATCCCTCCGCCGGATCATTCACGGCAGGAAACCGCCGTCCGGTTTTCGGGGACAACGAAAGGGGCAACCTTTCCGAGAGGGTCGGGAAATCAGCCTTCCACGCTGAAAAACACAGCGAAGCACAATGAAAGTACGGTCTCAAAGCAGCACGCCGTGCTCCTCAGTTCTCCAAGAGATAATTACCGTATTATCAACAGAAAAGCCCCGAAAACGACCGTTTTCGGGGCTTTTTTCTGCCTTTTTGCATATTTTGCGTTTGAGGAAGATCGTTCCTGAACCAAAGAAAACGGGATAAAACGGGGACAACCGGGAGTTTTTTTGAAAAAATGGGACAACGGATGGGACAACTTTTTGGCGGATAGTTGCAGAATCGCGAGATGGACGAGATAGTCAAAAAAGGCATTTCGATCGTCCGGTTCAGCATGGTCGGAGCAGAAAAATGAAAAGCCTATGGCGGTGTGACATAGATGCGGATCACAAAACGATTCAGCAATCAGTACAATCCACATATACAAATAAATTTTGAAAAAAACGTTCTTGATTGTGAACAAAAATCACATAGCTTTTTTCCGTTTATCAGATTGAGATTTTTCTCAGGCAGATCAACATCGGCCAGACAAATATTCTTTTTCTCGGTATGATACTGACCTATATCAAATCCGCTTTCTGAATGTAATACGTATTTGTTTGACGTAATCGGCTCCTTTTTTATGCCCTGCGTGCAAGCGTCAATTTCATTTCAATTATTTTGTCATATTACGGGTCCTTTTTCGGTTCGCCAAGAACGACAAATCCGAACCGGTTCGTAATGAACGATCAGCTCGGATTTGTTTATTATCAGATAAGGATCAGGGGCTTAAAAAACAGCCTTCTCAAAAGGAAAGGACACCGAAAGAAACTTCGGTGTCCTGTTTGCTGTGAGGGCCGGTATTCCAGTCCCGTTTTGTTTCCGTTTTGCCGTTATTCGGCTGAGCCGGCAGCCGTAATGGGATCAATGTCTTTTGCCGGAAATGACGAGTGCAGTGCCGAGAGCGGCGATCGCGAGGACCGCAACGGAGGCAGCGGCGTCAAAGGTGTCGGGAGCGGGATCATCAGGCGTAGGATCTACGGGAGCGGGATCATCGGGCGTGGGATCTACGGGAGCGGGAGCTGCACCGCAGGGGACGGTGGTGCCATCTTCCTTGACGCCGACGATGTTCTTGATCTTGATCGTGGTCTCGGAGCCGTCACCGGAGACGTTGTAAATGCGGATACGCTGGAAAGCGTCGTACTTGAAACCGGGCGTGGAACCGTCATCGGGACGGCTGGGCTCATGGTCGGTCGCAGCTGCCGCGGGACCGTTGAGTTCAAACGTCACGGTGTTCCAACCGTCGGCAAGGCCTGCCCATTCGCCGCGGCCAAAGTTGATCTCCTGCCAGTCGCAGGCGGAGTGAGAGCCAAACTCAATGGAGTCGGGCTGATAAGCAGCCGCGTTTTCAACGTAGAAGTCGAAGCGGATCGCGGTGCAGCCGGTGATATCGGTGGGTTCAAAGCTGATTCCCCAAACGGTGGGGAAGGTGGTTTCCAATTCCATGCCTTGCTCATACTCGACCGCGGACGCGCAGAGCGCGACGCAGGCGACCGTCATGATCACGGCAAGAAGGGAAGAGAAAAGTTTTTTCATTGCAATATTCCTCCGTAATAAGATTGGATTATTTCTCGCGGGTGGCGGCTGCCGGCTTTGTGCCTGAACGGAAAAACGGGAAGAACCGCGGATCGGTCGACGAAACGCGTCGGAATCAGCCGCGCATTTCGTCGATCTTGTCGACCTGCTCTGCAAAGTGCTCAATGTCACTTTGGATCAGGCTTTCACATCTTGCGTAGGTGGATGCAAGATCGGTCTTCTGCCTGCCGTTGGAAGCGAGGCGGAGGATCTCGGTCGGGAAATTGCCGAAATTGCAGACTTCGCCGATGTCAGTGGTACGGTGCGAAAAGATCAGGTCCAGCATTTCTTCGGATTCGTCGTCGCGTGCGGTTTTGGTCTTCAGCGTGATGTCGTAATATGCTTCCTGCAGTTCATAGTGTGAAAACGCTGCCATCGCTTCCATGATATAACCGACCGTGTCCGCGTTTTCCTCACTGCGCAGGACAGACATCAGTCCGCAGTGATGACGGGAGACCAGGGCAAGGAGATCGTCTCCTTCTTCCTTGGTCGGCGCGGGCAGGATGCCGAAGTCCAGACCGTCTTCACCGCGCCACGCGATCGAATTGTAAATGGCAATATTGGTGAACAGGGCGCGGTTTGCGCGGAAGCAGACGTCGTTGTGGATCGGGTAGCCTTTTTCCAGGCGGACCGTGGACTCGTCGTACATGAAATCGAGGATCTCGCTGACGATATCGTAGCTTTCTTCGGTGTTATAGCAGAATTCCGGATAGCCGAACTCGTCCTTTTCGGTAAAGCGTCCGCCCATTGAGAAGAAGAAGGAGATCGTCGTGTCGTCCGAGGCGAGGAAGCCGACGAGGTCTTCCATAGGATCAATCGCTCCGTCGCCGTTATTGTCGTGAGAGGTTTCGGAGGAGAGGGAATAAAGCTTTTCGAGCGTCCATTCGCCGTTTCTGACGAGTTCGTACAGATCTTCGATGCCGTTGTCCTTTGCGATCTTCTTATTGAAAGCCATCGCGTAGGTGTCCTGATTATCCTGAATGCTGATATCCGAGGAGGCGATGAACAGGTGGTCGGCGAGGTTCAGTTCCCTGCGGAGCCCTTGATCCCACCACGGTTTGTCGAGGTCAACGTACTTGAAATCGTGCTCAAAGTCGAGAAGGTCGCCCTCCATCATCAGTTCGGGAGATTCGTGCATCCGGACGAAGACCAGATCGTACATATCGTCCGAGGTGTTGACGCAGGTGCGGCAGTCTTCGATCAGCTCGTGGAATTCCACGTAACTGAAAGCAAACTCTACGTCGAGAGCTTCGCTGATCCGGGCATTCCTGCGGAAGACCTCGTCGATAATGGGGTCGCCGTCCGTTTCTTCGGCGTACAGATCGTTGTAGATCGGGGTCATCCCGGGAAGGTCCCAGTGGACGATCGTAAAGGTATAGCCGTCAAAGGTCATTTCCGGGAGATCCGCCTGAAGTCGGGTCTCGGCGGGTACGGTCTCGCTTTCGGTCCCTTCATCTCCGCTGCCGGGAGCGACCGGTTCTTCACGACCTGCACAGGAAAACGCTCCGGCCAGGATCACTGCGAACAGAAGAACGGAAAGAAGCCGTGTGAAAATCGTTTTTTTCATGGGAGGATTCCTTTCTTTTTATTATTTTTCGGCAGGAAATTGATTGCGGGTAAGCTGTCAGCGCTTTGGAGGGAGACAGAAGATCGCGGTCAGATCTCCTTCCAGCGTCATATCCGCCGCGGAGCAATGGGGCAGGAAACAATAGTCGCCTTTTTTCACGGGAGCGCATCCTCCTTCAAATCGGATGGTCCCCCGTCCTTCGGTCACGACGCAGACCGCTGCCTTCGGCAGTCCCTTGAAAGCGGCGCCGGTCAGCGTCAGACGGCGGACCGAGAAGCAGGGAGTCGCTTCGTAGGAGATCAGATCTTCCAGATGCCACCCCTCACCTTCGGAGAGAGTGACGGGGATCTGACGTCCCTTTTCCACGACTGACGTGCCGTATCCGGCGTAGTCAAAGCAGTTCAGCGCCGTATCGCGGTCCAGCCCGAGGTACATTTCACGTTTACTCAGGCGGTGAGTGCCGCAGAAGGCTTCCGGCTGGATCGTAAAATCGGTCGGCTCCTGCGTTTCAAGGATCAGGCAGCCCGCGCCGATGGCGTGGACCGTACCGGAACGGATCAGATAGACGTCACCCGGACGCACGGGGATCCGGTTGAGCAGCGATTCCATTGCCGTAGGGTCAGTCTCACTCGCCGTGACCGCTGCGGAGAAGGCGGCCTTGCCAATCTTATCGGAAAAGCCGTAGTAAATGCAGGCGTTTTCCCTTGCGTCGATCACGACCCAGGATTCGGTTTTCCCGTAGGGGGAACCGAAGTGCTTTTTGGAGAAGGCAGTGTCCGGATGCGCCTGGACCGGAAGACGGATGGCGCTGTCCAGCATTTTGACGAGGATCCCGGGATCCCGTCGGCCGCCGAAAAGAGCCGGCGCGTCGGCGTCGATCAGATCGGTGAAGAGGAGATCCGTTCCCCTGACGCGGGAGATCCCCTCACTTTCGACCTCGTCTCTGCCGCTGTTGTCGTTGAGCGCGGCAACGGCGGAGGCAATCCATTCTTCAGGATAGTATCCGTCCGAGGAACCGTCGCCGAAAAAGCCGTTGAACAGCGCTCCGCCCAGATAGATACGGCGGACGCGGTTCCGTTCAAAAAAGACCGGTGCAAGATACAGTTCCTTGTTGACGTTTTTCATAATATCAACCCTTTTCTCATTACTGATATCGGATCAGCCGCCGGACCTCCTCCAGCGGGATCCCGGATGTTCCGGCTCTGCCAAACAAAGCGGCACCGTACGCCGCCTCTTCCCGGTGGACGGGGACCAAAAGCGTGCAGGAGAAGCTTTGCTCAATGATCCGCGCCAAAACGGGATTTTTCCTTATCGCGTTTCCCGAACCGACCAGCGTTCCCGTCGCTGCGGAAGCGGGCAGGAAAGCGCGCAGTTCTTCGGCGATCCCGGTCAGTACTGCCCGGCTCAGATTGCCCGGCGTCAGGTTTGAGGTATCTGCGTTCGTAACGCTCCCGCGCAGTGCGGGTTGGGCACGGGACCCGGCAAACCGGGGATCGACACGAAGCCCGCCGCAGTCCTCCTCAGCTTCCGCGGCGAGCCGCTCCATCAGAGCGTACTGCTCGCCTCCGACGCCGAGCGCTTCGGCGAAACTACGGAAGAAACGCTCCAGCAAGGCGTACGCCCTGCCGCCGCAGAGGGCGGAGCCGACAGTCAGGTAGTTACCGTCGGTCAGCGGGCGCAACTCGCATTCGCCGAGGTCCTCCGAATAGCCGGAAGTCCACGAAATCTGGCTGCCGGTCCCGATATTGACGAGCACTCCGTCTCTTTCGGAGACCGAGCCGAGGAACGCCGCTTGATTGTCTCCGATCGCTGCGGTGACCGGGATCCCGCGGTACTCCCCGGCGACGGACGCGGTCCCGGTTACCTCGGGGAGAAAGGTTTCGTCCACTCCGAGGGCGCGGATCGCGGCACGGTCAAAGGAGAGGTTCTTCAGATCGAATAACCCCAGACTTGCCGCGTCACTGACGTGTATGAGCGGCTTTTTCCGTCCGGTCAGCCGCATGATGACGTAATCGTGGACGGTGCAGAGCGAGACGGCGTTTTCGGGCACGAGCCCGAGACGAAGGTCGGTGAAGAAGGTCGCGAGCCCATAGCCCGCGTGGACTGTGTAACCGGTCTTTTCCGCGATCACTTCGCACGCATTCTTTCCGTCGAAGAGGGGTTCCCCGGCGCGTCCGTCCTGCCAGGTTCTGAGAGAGCTGACGGCTTTCCCGTCCCGGTCAAGGTACAGGATGCCGTGCATCTGCCCCGTGACCCCGATTGAGGAAACGTCCTTTTCGGTGCCGATCAGCCGGTCGGCAATTCGTTGGACCTGCTCTGCCGTCCGTTCGGGGTCCTGGGTTTTTTCCCACTGGCGGGAGGAAGGAAGGAAACCGCAGTTCGGCTCGGACAGAGAAATCTCCGCCTCCCCGCTTTCATCGTCGATCAGCACCGCGCCGACCGTCGTCGTTCCAACGTCAAGACCGATTGCTTTCTTTCCCATCAGCAGCACACTCCCGTGGTGGAACGCAGATCGAGACGGCGGATGATATCCTGCTGGATCGCGGGCGACAGATCGAGGAAGTTGACGAACGTGCCGTGGATCCGCATAATGTAAACGCCGCTCGGCGCGTATTTTTTCGGATCGGCAAGGACCTTGCGCAGGATCTCGGGCGTAGTGACGTTGACGTAAAGATAGAAGGGAGACACTTTTCCTTCGTTGTACGGATTGAAGAAGAGCGGGCCCATGACCTTGTCGCGGAACTCAACGCCTTTGTCTTCGTACGTTTCCCCGCGGAAATAATTCGGGTCGATCCCGAAATGAGAGGCGTACCCGCCGCACATCTTGTCATAGGGAAGCCGGAAGGAGGAAAGCGTCCGGAAGCCCATGCCGTCGTGCGCGTCACCTGCCAGCGGGTCCACGCCGTAGTTCAGCATATCTCTCGCCGGTCTGCCGTCGGGAAGCGCGCCGACCCAATAGCCGTACAGAAGATGCGTGGAGGGCGTGCTGAAATCGGGACGGAACGGGTTGCCGAGATAGTTCTTCGCGGCGCGAACCGTATCCGCCGTGCGGGAAGCAAGTTCTGCTGCTTCTTCGTCAGCCGTCGGGTCGTTGTTGCCGAATTTCGGGCAGGACTTCAGATAGGAAAGCAGCTCCGAATCGGATGCATAATTGTCGGCGAGCGCCTTTTTGAGGCGTTCCGCATCCTCGGGACGGTCCCGCAGGAGGCAGTCCACCGCGACGAAGGAATCCGAAACGGCGCTAAGCCCGTGGATCAGGCAGCCGCTCCCGTTATATTCCGTTCCCTGATGCGCCGTATCGCGCATATCGTAACCGGTTTCGATCCCGCCCATCATCACGGAAAGGAAGGGGACCGGAAGACGGGAGACGGCACGGGAGGCGTTGTTCGCTGCCTCCGCCATCGCAGAGACGAAATACGTCAGATTCCGGTAAAACAGTTCCCGCAGGTTTTTCAGCCGCTCGGAAAAGTCGTCGGGGCCAAAGGAGGGCATGATGCGCTTCCCTGTGATCGCGGAAACACCGTCGTTCAGAGTCAGTTCCAGGATCTTTCCGAGGTTGAGCCAACTGTTCGTCGTGTTTCCGTTGTCCTTGCCCATGATCAGCGGCTCCTGGCAGCCGGCGACCGAATAGTCGGGCAGATCGCTCTCCCGGATCCCGCCTTTTTTCAGTACCTCGAACATCGCGTCGTCGTTGAAGAAGGAGGGCGTCAGGACGCCGGGGGAGAAGTAGAATCTGCCGAGCTCTGCGTATAGTTTCTCAGGCGTGTTCTTGTGGAGCTTGACCGAGAGGATCGGCTGAGGAAGATTCATATCGAAGTACGCGTCGAGGAGCGCGTAAGAGGTGAGGTTCGTCAGATCGTTTCCCCGGGCGTCTCTGCCGCCGATGATCAGGTTCTGCGAGATCGCCCAGCTTCGGTCGCCGACATTGAAGAAGACGAGCAGATGCCGGAGCAGCGCGGCGGTCTCCTCTCTCGTCAGGTCGCCGCGGTAAGGCTCGAAGATCCGGTCCGCGTTTCCGACGGAAAAAGCAAAGGGATTCGGCGCCTGCTCCAGACACATCAGCTGCCATACGAGCTGGAAGGACTGGATTGCTTCAAACAGATCGCGCGCGCCCTCACGGGGGACGCGGGCAAGTGCTTCGGCAAGGCGGTCCAGTTCCTCACGGCGTTCCCCGCTTGCTGATCCCGCTTTCTCCAGCGCGATCGTACGGTATCTTTCCGCGAGGATCTCCACGGCGTCGAGCGTCAGGAGCATGGCGGCGCGGCAGCCGCGCTGGGCCTCGTTTTCGGGCTCCTTCGCGAGGATCCGCTTTCTCAGACCCGAGGCCCCCTCGCGCAGGATCGGACGGACGTCCGGGATCACGTGCCCCGTGACCTGCTCGACGAAGTACGCGACCTCCCCCGTGTGATCCTCACACGCGGCGTAGGTATCCGCAAGCGCGCGGCAATAAGCGGTCCCGGCGTCGTGGGAGCGGACCTTTTCGATCCGCTCCGCCGTGATCTCTTCATTGGGGTCGATATCCCCGAACACGGCCGTGGGATCGCAGTATCCCGCGAACGATTCCACGCGGAACGAAGGGTTGATCAGCGCGTAACTCCGTGCGAAGGCGTCCCGCTGTGTCCCGGCGAAGATCGCGCAGTCCGAGAGCTCAAGGGGCAACTCCTCCGCCGTTTTCTTCAGAAGATGACCCGCGGCTTCGACTTCGCTCATTCCCACCGTCTCTTCTTCGTGTCTGATCCGGATCTCCTTGGAAAGGAACCATCCGTCCAGGCGTTTTCGCGCACGTTCCTCGCGAAACAAGTCCTTTGCCATGGAAACGATTCTTTCGGTATTCATATTCACTGTCGGCATTCCGCCGTCCTCCTGTTTCGTTTTTTCATCTGAAAGCGACTGAACTTTTACGACCGTATCACGCGGATCCCCGCGGCACGGAAAGCGTCGGTGAAAGCGGCGAGCGTTTCCTTCGTGATCCTGCCGTTTTCCACGGTGTATAGCCTGCCGAGCTTTGCCCACTTGTCCCTGCCGTATTCGTGATAGGGCAGCAGCTCTACGTCAAAGCGGTCGGACGGCAGGGTCGACAGAAACGCGAGAAACCCGCCGATATCCGACTCCGCCGCGTTGAATCCGTTGATCAGCGGGATCCGCAGATGAAGCTCGTATCCCGCGTCGACGGCGTCACGCAGGTTTTTTACGATCCGTGCGTTTCCGACCCCGGTGACCGCGCAGAGGACGTCATCGCTGTAATGTTTGAAATCCGCCATGATCCTATCGGTGATGGGAAGAAGTTCCGTGAAACGCGGGGAAGAGGCGTTCGTCTCGATCGCGGTATGGATCCCCGCTTCTTTCAGCCCGCGCAGGAGCGCTGCCGCGCCGCTGAACTGGAAAGAGATTTCGCCGCCGGTCAGCGTCACGCCGCCGCTGTCAAAAAACATGGGCCTGCACGAGATCGCTTCAGCGATCAGGTCACGGACGGAGTGCCCGGTCCCGCCGCCCGGTTCCATTCCCTCGGGATTGGAACACCACGGGCAGTGCATATTGCATCCGCTGAGGTGATATACGAGCCGATTCCCCGGTCCGTCCTGCCCGTAGTTGAAGCCCTTCTGAAACACGTACAGCGTTTCACTGCCGTCTCCTGAGACCCGTGCCATCTTCGTTCGCTCCTTTCGTGGGCAAAAATCCCTTTACAATTGCGCTCGTTTGTGGTAGAATGCTGATATCAGCAGAAAACGAGGTGATATCCGTGGCGTCACAAGCAGGTAACGTCAGTACCATCAAATCGAATAACCGCTCTCTGATCCTGAACTACGTCAGAAAAGCGCCGATCTCCCGCGCGGAGATCGCAAAGCAGAGTGGCTTGTCAAAGTCCGCGGTGACGATGATCGCCAACGCGATGATCGAGGAGGGGCAGCTCACCGAGGTCGGTCAGCGGGATTCCTCCTGCGGCAGACGTCCCATTCTGCTTGACCTGAACGCGGGATACCGCTTTGCGGGGGGCATTGCGCTGCACCGGAAGCAGATCAGCGTCTGTCTGACCGATCTGAAATCGGATATCATCGCGTTCCGCAGCGTAAGGACCGACAAATTTTCGGACCCGCACCGTGTCCTGGACTGGGCGTGTGAAACGCTGCACCAGCTGGCGGAGGAGAAGGAGATCCCGTGGGAAAAGGTGATCGGGATCGGCATCAGCGCGCCGGGCCCCGTGGATTATCGGGAGGGCGTGATCCTGACGCCGACGAACTTCGATCTGTTTCATCACGTTCCCGTCGCGGAATACGTCCGCGAAAAGCTCGGGACGCAGGTCATGGTCGATAACAACTCCGTGCTTCTCGCAATGCAGGAATACGTTTCGAGAGAACGTCCGGCGGTCAACTCGATGCTGATCATCGTATCCGAAGGGATCGGCTCGGCGATCATCACGAAAGGAAAGATCTACAGAGGGCACAGCGGCTATGCCGGAGAGATCGGACATACCAGCATCGACCGGAACGGACCTCTCTGCGGCTGCGGGAACCGCGGATGTCTGGAACAGTATGTATCGATGAAGGCACTGAAAAAACGCTTTGAATTCGAGAGCTACGAGCGACTGGTGGACAACGCCTATCTCGGCGATCTCGATTCGCTCGGTGTGCTCGATTATATTGCCGATTGTCTTTCCGCCGCCGTCGTGAACGCAGTCAACTTCTTCGATCTCGACGCCGTGATCTTCTCGGGAGATTTTTCATATCGCGGGGCGCTGCTCCTGTCAAGACTGCGCGAACGGATCGGCGGGATGTCGATGATCAGCAAGGTGCACGACGTGACGCTTTCCTTCTCGGAGCTGTCGCCCGAAAAGACGAACGCTTCCGTGACCGCCGCGATCCTCGGCGCGTATTTCAACCACACGCTGTGATCTTGGGGCTGTTGCATCTGCTTCCGCAAAGCGGAAGCGATAAACAGCCTCCGCAAAACAGCGGTCAGGATTCCGCTGTTTTGCGCAATATACGGCGTTTTGGGCTCGAAAAACGCCATTTTTCAGGCAGCAAACATGCCAAAATGGCGGCGTTGAGCCGTCGAGCCGTATTTGCCGGGGTTGCTGCACGTTGGTGCAGCAACCCCTTTTCATCTGCATACGAAGATATCGTCGATGATGAAAGAGCAGTCACTGCCCGTGGAATAGAACCGGATATAGTTGACGCCCTTCGGATCGGGTTTCCCTTCCCAAAGCATCGCGCAGTTGAGGGGGAGGAAGATCTCGTTCCATCCGTCGGTCTTCATGAATTCGGCAGGGTACCAGCTTGCCTCTCTCACGTCGCAGGTCCCGCTGCTCGTCAGCTCGATCTGACCCGCGCCCATACGGTCAAGGTCTTCTACCCAGATCCGGAAGTGAAGATATCCGTCTTCCATATATTCCGAAATATCGGTTTTATTGAAGCTCAGCGTAAAGATGACCGTTTCTCCGTCGCGCTTATGATACCACGCGGCGGTTCCTTCCCGGACCTGTCCTTCCTCCTTCGTCAGCGTAACTCCGGTCACACCGGTCAGCGTGTCGCAGGAATGGAGGACTTTTTTCTGCGTATAGATCACCGTTTCAGCCGGATCGCTCACACCTTCTGCGGAGTGATACGGGACCTCGCTCATATTGCAGAAGGAGAAGCGGTTGACGATATCGATCGCGGAATTTTCGTTTTTCACGGAATGACCGCCGATCCGTAAGCTGTTGACGACGCGAAGCGTGCTGTCCTTCGCGTCGTACATCGCGTTTTCCCGGTACAGTGCGTCCGCGGAGGTATTGATCAGCAGTGCTTCGGAACCGTCAGCCTCCGTAAAGATATGGGACGCGTACATGAAGCAGTTCTGTACGCGTTCGTCCTTCGCACCGTCAAGGGCCAGAAAGACGCAGTAATTTCGAAGGATCGAGGTCCGGATCAGCTCGAAGCGCTCGTCGGAATGAGAACCGACGCTCTGGAAGTCGTTCCACGCCGCGGTATCGCAGCGGTCGGGGTCAAAGAACGTATAAACCAGATGCTCGGGATGAGGCTGAAGAATGAAATGAAGGTTGGAAAGACAGCTTTCGACGGTCCCGTTCTTTCCTCCCGCCCGGATAAAGTTGCGGTAGCAGCAGCCGAAGATGCGGTCGATTGAATGGGAGTCACAGCCGGTGAAGTCCACGCCGACGAAAGCGGCGTTGATGACCGTGTTCGTGACGCAGACGCCGCTGCCTTCTCCGCGGACGGCGATCGCGGTCTCCGTCACGGGAGCGGCTTCCCGCAGCAGAGCGAGCGCGCCGACGGGATCGTAAAGAGGATACCAGATGCGCAGACCGCTGAGAGAGGCGTTTTCCTTCAGCGTAACGAGCGGTCCGTCGCCGTAATAGGAGAGCAGAACGGTTCCGCCGCAGTCGTCAGCCATGTCGCGCGTATAGATCGGCATGACGCCGCAAAGTGTGACGCCCTCCGGGACTGTGATCGGACGGTACAGGCTGTATACACCGGCGGGGATGCGGACCACGCCGCCCGTTTTCGCAGCACAGTCGAGCGTTTCCTGCAGGATAGCCGATACGTCCTCGTGCTTTTTGTTCTTATCTTCCACGGGTACGAGGTACAGGACCCCGGCGGGCTTGGGACGGGGGGAGGGAACGAGCGGTTCTCCGTTCAGGGGACTGTCATCGGTGAAGATCCGTCCGGAGACCTTTCCCACGGTCTCGGTCGCGCAGAGCTTGATGCCTCCGCCCTCAGGGCAGACGTGTCTGATCGCGTAGTCCGATCCCTCGATTTTTCCGTTCGCGATCAGAAAACCGCAGGTTGGATAGAGATTCTCGGCGTTGACGCCGCGGACGCAGTCGGTGATCGTCAGTCCGTAAAACATCCCCCAGAAGGAGGAGGAGCGCGCCGCGCTGCTTTTGATGCAGGAAAGACCGGTGCGGCAGCCGGTGATCCTGACGCCGGAGAACTGTTCGTCGTCCAGATCGCCGAGCAGCATTCCCGTCGTGTTCTTCCGGCAATAGGTCTTCAGCGCATCCGGGTCGGCACAGCGGTATCCGCCGGACGCACCGCTCCACAGCGCCGGGTCTATCACGATATCGTGATGGTTTCCTACGTCGGGGGAGCACATCATTTCGATGCCCACGTCAAGGGCACAGATCCGGATCTTTTCTCCCTGCGTCAGAGAGTGAACTTCTCCTTCCAGGCTGAGTCCGATCCCGCGGAAAGCGTTCAGCATCGTCAGGCGGGTAAGAGAAACGGTATCGTAATTCCCGGCGTAAAAGCAGAAGCCGTATCCTTTCACGTCGGCGATATCCTGCTCCGGATAGAAAACGGTAAGGCCGTTGACGCCGGAATTATAATTCAGCACGAACAGCGCGTTCTTGCTGCCCGGCACACTGTCGGTTTTGATCTCCCGAGTCTTCGCAAGGATGACGGTGCCGTATTCCGGCGTGCCGGTCCCGATCGGGTCCTGCCAGTCTCCGCAAAGGACGCAGTCGGTCGGGACGGTGACCGTTCCGGTCACGAGATACCGCCCCGCGGGAAGAAAGACGGTCCCGCCGCCGTTCGCGCGGCAGGCGTTCAGCGCGCTCTGGATCGCCGCGGTGCTGTCCGCGATGCCCAGCGGGTCGGCGCCGAAGTCTTCGGTTGCGATCACGTCCGCGATGACGGGATCCTCCGTCTCGTATTTTGTACGGATCAGAACGGGACGTGCCGCGTTCTCTGCGTGTATGGTCTCATACGTTTTTTCAATCGTCATATCGTAACGGTACCCTTCTTCCGTCAATCCGTTTTCCGCAAATCCGGGCAGGATCTCTTTGATGAATAGATCGACCGCGTACGCGGTCAGGCTATCGTTCCCGCCGACGATCACGATCTTGTTCCCCACGTGACGGACCGTCAACTGATCGCGGCCCAGTTCCGCGAGTACCGCCGTGCTTTCGGGACGGTTGGTCGTTCCGATCAGGATCTCGGGCAGGGCGGCGATCTCGTCCGCGCCGATCTCCTCCCGGCTCCAGTCGGAGATATGCGGCAGCTCGACGCCGTACGCTTCCTTGACGGCCCGCGTCAGATCGAGCATCGCGGTCTTGATCACGCTTCCCGCGAGATCGCTGCGGATGATCGAATAATCACCGAACGGGAAGGGTTCCCCGACGGGCGCCGTCGACGTGTCTTCTCCGGGTACTCCGGTACCCGGACGGCAGGCAGATAAAAGCAGACCGACTGCGAAAAGCAGGATCATCAAGCGCGGGACTTTTTTCATAGTACTCTCCTGTGTGTCTCCATCTTGCGGGCTTCTTATTAGTTCAAGGCAAGAACTTTATTGCGCATTCATTATAGCATGACGCAGCGGAATTGTCAAGGACGTACCGCGTTTTTTTCATATCAACTTCGGCTATTGTAATTATTTCTTGTTATTGACAAAAGAACGCCGCTCGTGTATAATGAAATATAGTTCATCCCTTGAATCATTAACGGAAGATCAATAAACGGGCTTCCCAAAGAAAGGAATATAGTATGATCCGAAAAACACTGTTTTTTTCCTCGTTTGAGGCGGGGTACGCGCCGCTGAAAGACGAAACGGAGAAGGAAGCGGCTCTGCTTCCCGTGAGTGAAACGGGCGTATCTCTGAAGGCCTCGGTCTCGACCGGACCCGACTGCAACTGGAGCGGAAGAGGTATCAACCGCGGCTGGAGCGGGGCACACGCGCTGCTCGCGGAGGGCAGAAAAGAAGAAGGAAAGTCCTTTGCCGTTCTTCCTTTGTACGGCGGGCTGACGGTCCCGGTCGGAAAAGACACAATGCTTTCCTATCTTCTGTTTCCCGACTGTCTGACGCGCGACGTCGATCTCGCGTACAACAGTCACTTTTTTGCGGTGGATCTGACCTTTTCGGACGGGAGCCGTCTTTCCTCTCTTCGTCTTCCCGATCAGAACGGGAATCCGGTGACTGCCGCAGAGCAGGGAAACGCGCGATGCCTGTTTACGAGGGAATGGAACCTCGTTCGCGTTTCACTCGCCGCGGCGGCGGGAAAGACGGTGACCGCCGTTTCTCTCGTTTACGAGAAACCGGAAGGCAGCGGCGATATCCGCGTTTTCCTGGACGATCTGCGTATCGCGGATGAAACGCCGCGTCCGGTCTTTTCACCCGCCGACGATATTCTGATCACGCGCGGGACCATGAACAACTGGGAAAAGAGCCGCGGGCTGATGATCCCCGCCGTCTGCGTGCCGAACCCCTTCAATTTCTGGGCGCCGTCGACCTATACCGACCGATTCTTTTACGATTATCAGGCGTCCGCGATCGCACAGTTCGGCTGCTCGCATCAGTCCAGCTTCCATCTCCTTGACCGCGGCGTCCTTCACTTTATGCCGAACGTGACTGCCGTATCCGCGGCGGAAAGTGAGATCGGCGCGGAGGCCCGGCGCTCCTCCTTCTCCCACGAAAACGAAATCGCCCGGGCGCACGAATACGAGGTGACCTTCGACGAGGGGACGCCCGCGTCCGGCGTGACCTTCTCCATGACGCCGACCGACCACGCCGCGGTCCTTCGGATCGTATTCCCGAAGAGCGCGCCTCGGAAAAACCTGATCTTTGACGCGGCAAATACCTCGGGACTCGTCAACGTTAGGGGAGAGATCGCGTTTGACGGCACGGTCTTTACGGCAAAGGTCGATTACAAGTATCCTCCGGCAAGTCTCGGCGCGGTCCCCATGTACTTTTACGGGGAATTCAGCACGCCTCCCGCCGAAGTCTTCCGCGCGGAGAATGCGCCGCATCTGACTCTCGTCCGGTTCTCCGACGATACGGCGGAGATCACCGTGAAGATCGCCTCCTCGAATCTCGGTTACGCAACGGCAAAGCACAGCCTCGGGCTTGAGGTCGGAGACGCGTCGTACGAAGAGATCCGTGAGCGCGCGAGAACTCTTTGGGACGCGATCTTAAATCTTGTCGAGACCGAAGGGGAAACGGAGAACCAGCGTGTTACGCTCCGTTCCTCGCTTTATCGGATGTATATGTATCCCGTCAATTATTCCGAGAATATCGGAACGGCGGAGGATCCGCATCTCGTTTACGCCAGCCCGTACCGGATCGGCGGAGACGTTCCCGCGATCCGGGAGGGGCAGCTTTATACGCAAAACGGCTTTTGGGATACCTACCGTACCGCCTGGCCCGCGTATGCGCTTCTGACGCCGGACCGCGATACGAAACTGCTGAACGGCATCGTGGAACATTACCGCGACGCCGGCTGGATCGGCCGCTGGCTCAACCCCGGCGCGCTCGATGCGATGGTCGGCACGAGCTATGACATCGTGTTCGCAGACGCGGCGGTCAAAGGAATTGCTTTCGACCGGGAAGGGGCGTACGAGGCGTCCCTCCGGTCTGCCTGCTGTCCTTCCGACGGGAACTTCGGCAGAGCGAACAACGCCTCGGCGGTTTTCACCGGCTATACGAAAGACGGCGTGTGCTGGACGATGGAAAACGCGCTCTCGGACGCGGCGATCGCGCAGATGGCAGAGCTGCTCGGCAAAAAGGACGAGGCAGCGTATCTCCGGAACCGGGGTGTGAACTATACGGAACTGTTTGACAAAGAACTTGATTTCTTCGTGCAGAAGGACGGCTCCGGACGCTTCGTCGTCGATAAGGAACACTTTGACCCGACCAAATGGGACTGGGGCTACGTTGAAACGAACGCATGGGGCACGGCGTTCTCCGCGCCGCAGGACCCGAACGGGCTCGCGGCACTGTACGGCGGCAGGGTAGCGCTTGCCCGGAAGCTGGACGCGTTTTTTGCCGCGCCTGCCGACCACACCCGCGCGAACGGGACCTATCAGCATGAAATGTTCGAGGCACAGGATATCCGCCTCGGTCAGTATCAGCATTCCAATCAGCCTGCGCACCATATCCTGTATACCTATAACGCGATAGGAGAGCCGTGGAAGACCCAGCGCTATACACGCGACGTTCTCGCACGCCTTTATTCCGGCGGGGAAATTGGGCAGGGCGTTTACGGGGATGAAGACAACGGGGAACAGTCCGCATGGTTCTTCCTGACCGCGCTCGGCTTCTATCCGTATTACCCCGGGAGCGGCGAATACGCGATCACCTCACCGCTCTTCCGCCGCATGACGTTGCATCTTCCGACCGGGGACCTGACCGTTCGCGCGGAAAACAATAGCAGGGAGAACGTCTATATCCGCTCTATGACGGTCGACGGCGTCCCCTATGACAGCTGCTTCATTTCGCACGAGCGGCTGCTCGCAGCGAAAGAGATCGTGTTCGTTATGGACGACAAGCCCTCCGCCTTTGGCGTCGGAAGCACACCGCTTTCCCTGACCGAAAACGGAAATCATCCGGTACGAAAAAAAGACTTTCTTTCCGGGTGCCGGATCGAATCCGATGCCGACACTGCCTTGCTGACCGATGACGACGCCCGCACGGGCATTACCGCGTCGGGAACGGTCACGCTGACCGCCGACTCAGGATCCGTCCGTACTGCGGAAATGATGACCGTGACCTGCGGAAGGGACCCGGGTGCCGCTCCGGCGGCGGTCGCGCTCGAGGTCAGGAGAGACGGAAACTGGGTGCACGCGGCGGACAGAACGCTTTCCTTCCTGTTCCCGGAGCAGACTGTTCCGGTCCTGCTGTCCGAACCCGTTCGCGGAACGGAATTTCGCGTGACGCTGACCTGCCCTATGGGGGAAAAAATGACGGTAAACGAGCTGGAACTGATCGGGTGATCTGCCGTACTGCCCGCGCCGGGTCCGTTCCTTTCTCCAAAAAAATCCGAACCGCTTCACCTTTCGGATGATCCGATCGATACGATCGCGGAGCGGAACGGGTTTCATTCCGCGGCGTATTTCCGTGAAACCTTCAAACAGATCACCGGGATGACGCCATCGGAATACCGGCAGTCTTTCCGCGACCCGGATCAATAAAGCGGAACCGGGTAAAAATGATCCTTCCGCCGGATCATTCAAAGCAGGAAACCGTCGTCCGGTTTTCGGGGGCAGCAAAAGCGCTTTCGGGACTTTTTTTCTGTCCTTTTGCATTTTTTGCGTTTGAGGAAGATCGTTCCTGAACCAGAGAAAACGGGACAAAACGGGGACAACCGGACGCGTAATGGGACAACGGATGGGACAACTTTATGGCGGATAATTGCCGGTTCGCGAGATGGACGAGATAGTCAAAAAAGGCAATACGATCATCCGGTTCAGCATGGTCGGAGTCAGAAAAAATGAAAAGACTATGGCGGTGTGACATAGATGCGGATCACAAAACGATTCAGCGATCAGTACAATCCACATATACAAATAAATTTTGAAAAAAACAAGCTCGCGAGGTACTCTTCGCGAGCTTGTTCAGCTGGTTACTGTTTACCAGTTTTCTGGTCTCCAACCATCTTCGAACTTCTGCCAGTCTTCAGGCTCAATGTCGGGTCTGTTATGGTGCTTTTCATAATTATCCCAAAGTTTGTCAGCCCAGTCCTCTACTTCATCCATAGACCGTTCACCGGACTCGACCTCCTTCTTGACCTCTTCTGCTTTGTCGGAGCCGAGCAGAGCCTCCAGTTTTTCAAATGAATCCATTACTTAACTCCTCTTTTTTTTGTTTTTTTATAATAACATTAGCGCGTATATACTATTTGTCTCTTGCTTTGTGAGCAAGCGAAAATGAAATTACCGGTTCACATTTTATGGTGTTTCAGACATGTCCTCTTGGTTTCCCGCTTCGGATTCCCCATGACTTTCATCGGTTGAGGTTTCTTCTTTTTGCGCAACGCATTCTTTATAAGCCTTCATCGCCGAATCAGATTGCTCATAAAGTGCTTTGATCTTGCTTTGATGATTATGTTTGACTCTTTTATAAACCCATCGGCCGCCCTCATAGATAAGGACGAAAGCGATGCCCGCAAGCGGGATTTTCCACCACTCTGATGCTTTTTCCGCTTCTTGTCCAAGTGCAAAGTTTGATTCGGCGATTTCACGCAGAAATTGATCCGGTCCGCCGTTCTGCGCGGCGTTGTGAATCAGATCAGCATAGGGTTTGATGCTCTTATAATTTGCCATGCTTTTGCTCCTCCATGTTTTTGATTTAAGGTGAAGTGAATATGGCCATACGTAGGCAATTAGCAGGGACAGGTTGTGGGGCGAAAAGTGTCCTATCGGCGGAGGATGGGGTGACGAGAATAATGTTGCAACATACTACACTCCTTTCTTTTCTATACCTAATTATAGTGGTCTCTTGAGGAAAGTGTTATGCTGCCAGCATAATCTCAATAATTATTTGGAATATTCAATGGAATTATCACAAGCGTCAAGCGGCTTTCGGACCATTGGTATGCTCTTTTACCCATGTTTCATTATCGTTGAGTTCAAAACCGTTTGCGGCAGCAGTGCGCTTCTTTTCCTCGGAGGCATGCCAATTTTCGGGAAGGGTACGTTTATGCATTTTGACATCATAGGGATAAATAATTTTTCTTGTCGGTTTCTCAAAATCAAAGGAATCCTCCTGATTGTCCAAGAAAGAAATAGGTTTGGTCAATTCTGTTTCATCGTTTTCCTCGGGAAGGGGATTGAAATGAGATGATGAAGAATCTTTGTCAGATAAATAATAACCGATGATTAAGCCTGCAGCAGTCGAAATGGCAATGCCGATTCCAGCGCGAATCAGTCCCTTTTTGTGTTTCTTTACCCAGTCTTTTGCCTTTTCTGTGAAGGTCATTTCTTTATTTCCCATTTTTGTAGATCCCTTTCTCATTATTCGTGGTGTTTTTGATTTCTTCTGAATGAAAACGCTCAGGCTGCGGAATGACCGTAACGGGTATTGGTTTTGATGGTCTGATCCAGAACCGCAATGGCGTGTTCCTTTTCAACATAGCGGATGTAAAGAGGAAGTTTTTCCATTGTGCGAATAATTGCGCTGTCGTGATGAGCATGAGAAAAGCGAATTGCCTGGTTCAGTTCGACTCCTTTCGAAAAGAATTCGTCAACTCCGTGTCTGTAATTTTGCTGAAAGAGAAACAGTTCCTGACCGCAATAAGTCAAGTAAAAAGAGTGAATGCCTTGAGAAGTGGTTCTGCAAGAGATGAATGCTTTCATTTTCTTTCTGGCTCCTTTTATTATGAAATATGGTGGGGATAGGAAAACGGATGAGTAAATACCCATCCGTTGCAGAGATATGTCGGGGCTTGCCGTTCCCCTTTTATCAGACAAGAAATGCGGGACTCCATTGCAGTCGCGATGCTCATATAAAATGAGTAATAATTCCTACATATCAAATATAGCAAATACTTTTTCAGAAATGCAAATTGAGAAAAATACAGAAAAAAAGTGCAAAATTTTCGAAAAAATGCGCATAAATTGTGCGGAAAAGAACAGCTTTAATAGTATCCATTATGAGAGTGATTCTTTATGGTGTTCTATTCCATATATCAGAATTGGCGGATCCGTATCAGCCGGTGCCCCTCTGACAATTCTGTAACGCGGATAGCTGTCTGGTTTCAACAGACTCAGGAACAGGTCTTTTTTCGCGAAATAGAGACAAGCCAATAAGAAATTCTTGCTGTGAATAAGCGTATTCTCATTATCGTCAACTATTTGGAGAAGCCTGACAAACTCATTTGTCCTTTTTAATATTCGTGCAATATAGTCTATGCATTCCTTTTTATATGTATTGATCCGTTCGTGGTGATAACTACTGTCACCTTGTTTCTGCCGGATTTTTCTTTGCTCATTATCTATTTTTTTCTTGCATTCATCAACGTTATGACAAATTTCTTCTATTGTTTTGTTGTCGCGGGATGCTTTACCTGGCAAATTAAATAGATCAAGTAAGGATGTAGAGGATTTTGCATCTTTCTTGGGACAATTACTGTTCTGACACTCGGTGCTGTTTGCACTTTTTTTGTCAACAAGATCAAAAACATAGCACATAGTGGTATCCATGGAAGCGGCAATGCAACGTTTTAGTTTTCCGCCAATCATATACTGATAAAACTTGGGGCGGGAGTTTTCTCCTGGAAATTTATTATCGCGTTTGACTTTATTGATTTCGGATGAAATGTTGACACTGGTTGGCCGTTTTGCCTTATCAATTTCCATCCCGGAAAGTACAGCAAGAATGCAGATTGCTTTATAGAGTTCCTCCGCTTTTTCCGGGTCTTGTTTGCAAATATCCCAATATATACAGTTCAGATATTGGGAAACATTTACGATATCTCCGACTTTATTGTTTGCTATTGTGTGGTCGGCTTCATACAATGGTATATCTCCGGATTCCGTTTTTGTATTCGTGGTATCTATTTCGGGATACGGAACAAGAAACTTCGATTGATCCCGTTCAGCGACCTTTACCATCAGAGGATTATCCGTTACGAGCATCGTGTCCGAGTCATAATCACAACCATTCAGACGATATTGAATATTATTGCCTATCGCGTTGACACAGACAATTTGAGGAGACAATACAAAATACCGATCATACCAATCATTTTTAGTATTGGTTGACAGCAGCAGGTTTCCCATCGTGATGTGCGGACTTCTTGCGCAAAGAAGTTTTGTCCCTGCGGGAAATTTATTTATGTATATTTCGTTGTTTTGCAGTTCAGGAAGATCCGATAGAGGATTGCGTAACGTCTGGTTCAAAAGAGTTAATCCGTTCCCGAAAATGGTGGCATTCGTTCCTCTTATCAATATTCTTCCATGTCGGATCATATCACGGAAAGAATCGTGAATGCGCTTTCGAAAACTTTTATAAAACTCTGTTTCTGCAAACAGATCGCTTCGCTGCAAAAGATCCATGACCATGTTATTGTAATTGAAGTCAGAATCCTCCAGAGTCTTTTCATAAGACGGATCATCATCAAAATCGGTTAAACATGAGGTTTTTTCGTCTTCTTCCGTATTGGCGTCGGGTTCCTCTCCTTCTGCCGTATCGATAGCTGACTCTTTGCCTGCTTCCATATTGATATCAGTTCCTGTATCTTCATCCGATTCCGGTTCAAAATCAGTTATTTCGTTATTCTGATTATTATTGAGATGAAGATGGTAACGCATATACATCGGACTGGATCCGATTTTTATCCAATAATCGAGGGAATCCCGGTACAGTTCGTCGACTTCTTCTTTTGTGAACCCAAGTGTGTTCAATAACTGATAACTTGTCCTGACCAACTCGCCGCCCATGTGACCGGTTGGCTTATCTGTTTTAACGATGCCAAACTCCAATTTTGTGGTGCTCTGAGAGCTCAACGGATCATAATATAGGTTATCGAGATATTCGCCTGCCGTCTTTTTGAATTTTACTTCACTTTTTTTGGAGGATTCTTTTTTTTCGGAGTTCTTTTCATCCTGTTTGGCAAATTTGAAATATTTGATACTGCTAACGGTAACTACTATTTTGATTTGTTCAATTTCTTTCGCTGTAGTAAAGCCGTTCAATTCGCTGATTTTCGTGATATTGTTATCTTTGAACCATTGCTGAAGGTTTGTCCTGAAAGCACAGGTTTTGAAAAAACGGTTGCGGAGCAAGAGCATACCGCATTTGGAGTATTCCGCACCAAGTGTCTCAAAAACGGAGGTGTCAAGTAATCCTTCGCCGTCAAATATCTTGTTTTTTATGCCGTTGACGTCCTCAATTTCAGAAGTTAAAGTTTTCCCGTCTGCTGCATATTTTACGTTTACGACCTTTTCATTAAATATTCTTCCATCTTCGGGAAGGATCAGGAAAGCGTTTTTTCGCAAAGGCAGGGTGTCTTGTATGCTGCTCAGGGTCAGAGCAATATACGCTTCCCATGATACGAAACTTGTTTTTTTTGCTTCTTCAGGGAGTCCGCAGCGGCTCCATTTCATCATATCCTCATACAATGGTTCAGCGATGAACAGGCAGTTTCCTTCCCGGCTGCTGCCGGCGCTCCGCTTGTATCTGACATAATGGATACCGTCCATATCAAAACCGTTTTTATACAGATAATGACGCAGACCACGGCAGTCAGCTTTATCATCAGGGCTCTTAGTTTTAATTAAACCAATCGTTTTTGAGGTTCTCTTGTAGTAACCGCTTTCATAGATAAAATATGGATCGAGGAGACTATCATTTAATTTGGAGTGAACCTTTTCATAGCCTGAATCGCATTCCGCTTTTTTGAGCGTTTCGATTGCAACCAATATGTCACCATCGGGAGTATGACGAATCTCGCTATGGTCCTCCGGCATATCGTCTTTATTGAATGAATAACCGAATCGAACGTACCAATCGGTGCTTTCGCCCGGAATACGGTGGAATTCCTCGCAATCATGTTGAAACGACACATTTACAATATAAGGAGAGTATGGGTATTTCTCGCCATTTTTCTCAATCCAGAATTCCTTGTCCGGAAATTGGGATTTGTGCTTTGAAAAGACGGTCTTCAGCTTTTCGATTTCCAGGCTGTAGTCCAGAAATCCAGTATATTTTTCATATAGTATCTTCCCGTTTTTTCGAAAAGACAATCCCGTCTTTTCACTATCAAAACAATGGGTAAGGCGATAAATTTCACTCGCATCAAGTGAAATAATTCGTGTATTAACACACTCATTATTTTTGTTTGACAAAAATAGTGCACCTCCTATCTATGAGCCAATGAAAGTTTTTTGGCGGTCAAGCGCTCTTGGTTATCAAATAAATAATAACATGATTTCAGAAAAATTTCAAGATGATTCTGCAGGAGGGTCATCCACGGAAAAGGATCAGAAAGAAAAAATGCGGCGAGTCTCGATTTGAGGCTCGCCGCTTGGCTTCTTCCTTTACAGCGAAAGGAGGATGACGAGTGCGGCAAATTCAACCGCATATTCCCGATTCATATCACCGTCTGCCTCTTCGGAATGATAAGTGGGGCAGACGCGGAGATGAAGATCGGTTTTTCCGGCGGGGAAGTCATCGGGGATTTTTACCCGCCAGTTCAAAGGATTGGAATCGTGATCGTCAATCGGCAAAATCGAATCCGTTTCTTTCTTGCATCCGATAATTGACCGGATTGCACGAAGTGCTTCTCTGCGGGCGTGGCTATGAAAATCAAGGATTTCTTCCTCGGCTGTTAATCTGCCGACATTGACTGCTATGTAAGTTCTTTCATCCGCCGCATCCACAGCAAGTTGATCAGGATGGTCAATCATCCTGAAAAGATCGCGGATGCTTACGATATCGCCGAAGCGCTGACGGAAGTAGGAATTGCTCATTTCCATAATCCAATCATCGTAGCTGCGTTCTGCGTGGCGAAAAAGCCCGAGGAGCTCAGGATGTATACCGTCCGATTCCGAGGCGGCGATTTTGCTCAAGCTGGAATTGTTTCTGCAGAATAAGGTATAGCAATCGGACGTTTTTGCGATGACAAAGGTCTTTCCGTGATGATCCGCGGTATAGGCGATGGCGCCTGCTGCGATATCATCAAGGGGTTCAAGATATTCTTCCCACGTCAGTCTGGCGCGGAGAAGGCGGTTGATCAGCGCACGAAGCTCGTGCGCGTTTGAGGGGTTACTTGCATTAGGTTTCATTTGTGTTCTCCTGTTATCAAAAAGTAGTCAAGGATTTTTCCTTGCTAACATAATTATGTCAGTAACAGATAGGGAACAAGTGCATAAGTGAAGAAGACGGTGTAGCGCTTGAAGAAGGAGAGTGCCATATTTCATTTTTTACTACCGGCTTTGATATCGAAAAAGACGAGAATCTTTTTGAAAAACATATTGACTTAATGGACGTGTTTATTATATAATTCTATTAATTATACGATTTCATACAAATACTCTCAAACAATCAAATTATCAAGTGTGATTTCCATGTTGAGGTATCATACGGAATGAGGCAGCGAATATGACGGACAATAATAGCCAACAGGAAGGAATACTGCGGAAATGGATGAACGGCGAGCGGTATTATGTGTCGGAAATCGCGATGGCAGTTCGTACCGTGGCAAACGAGAACATTGACCTCGTGAAAGAAGTACTAACGTATATAAGAACGTTTGAAGATGTCTGGAACGAATGGGTCAATTTATCGTATTATGTTGTTGAAACACTATTGAAAATTGAACCGAACAGCACTTTTTCGGAACTGTATCATATTCAACAGACGCTTCGACACTTTTTTGATGAGTATTCCAATTCGGTTTCGATTTACAAATTGGGGTACATGGTTTCGTGCTATGATAATGCGGAAAGGTTGAGAAATATATTATCGTACCTTGAGATAATGGAGGGATCCCCAATGGAGACGAAAAATACCGGGGAAGAAATCAATTGGGAAAAAGAAGACGCTATTCGCAGCGATCTTGAAAAGCGAGCAGAATCCGGATGCGAGAAACTTATCGATTGGATGAATGGTAAAGAAGTATTAGTACCTGAACTCTTGATTTCTATGAAAAAAGCGCTGGAAAAACAGCCGGAATTGGCTGAGCTTGCTATCAAGTATCTCAGGAAACATGAGTCAGACAAAAAGATGTGGGCTCTCTATGCGTATCATCTGACGCTGATGTACGTCAAATCCACCGGTAAAAGACAGGACGAGGAGATAATACATATTTACCGCTTTGCCAATGCGTACGCGGAGGAATTAAACGGTTTCAATCCTTGGGAGTATCAGTTGATGTATGATCCACTGAGGGATTTGATTCTGCGGCTATCATATTTGGGATAATCAATTATTAATAAGGAAAGCAAAAAGCACCCGAACAGGGTGCTTTTTGAATCATTATCAGTGGATGAAATAGCAATACTAACAATTGCTGGATAATAATGGCGATATATCATTTTTTGTTTGCGGCGCATAACGTTTCTTTAATATGAAGGCTTGGCTTCTTGCCAATAATTGGTATAAACAATGTATCCGCATTATTTCATAACTTTGTCAAGCAACGCCTGATAACTGTCCACTACATCGTAAATCACATTTTCACTGCTGATCGCCTTGAAATGCTCACGGGCGCAATGAATTTTGGATTCTTCAATCAGACGAAGTTGCATAGAGGACATGGAGCCTTTCGTTTCTGCAACGAAATAGATATGCTTCACGGTTCCTTCGTAAAATGCTATCGCCCAGTCGGGATTGTATTTTCCGACCGGTGTGGAAATATAAAATCTATCCGGCAGTTTCACATATACAGCCACATCCGTATTCGTATCCAGATCAGTTGCAAAGTCTCGCTCATTGGAAGAATCGTAGACGATATGATCGTACAGATGTTTCTGTGCCTTCATAGCGTTTACACCGAGCTTGCCCTTGATTGTCGGCTCTGTGAAGATGTCCGTTCCATAATGGTCATCCAGAATATTGTAGGTAATATGCTGGATGATAGCGGTAGCCTTCTCGTCATTGATGAGCGATGCCGCTTTAATAATGAATTCTTCCGGATTGTCCTTGAACTGATCGAATATCACCTTTTCGATGCCGGTCAGAATTTGCACGACCGCTTTTCTTGTCAGACCGGTTTCTTCAACTAACTTGCCGATCAGATCGTATTTTACGTTGGAAGAAACGTGAGTCTTTTGGGATGCGTCATAAACAGCGGATTTTTCCTTTTTGAAAGAGCTGCCATCCATAAGAGCATCTTTGGATTTGATTTCATCCATCGCTCCGGTTTCGACCTTGAAGAAGATCTTTGACACCCGCAGATTGTGGTTCAGAGAAGCAACGGCCTTCTGCACCAGCTCATCGGTATGAAAATCAACAACATAAACCGACTTCGGGCTGATGCGCTCCCAAAGGGCTTTGAACTGCGGCATGGCCAACTTGTCCGGATCAATCTGAAGCTCCACATTCTTGTCGCGGGCATTTTCAGGCTTCATCGCGTTGCTGTCATAGACAGAATCAACGATCTTGAGCACAGAATCCGCACAGTCGGCAACTTCCTCAGCAACTTTGACTTCACCATTGGCTTTATCAGCGTAATATTTATCGGTGAGAGCACCTTTCTTATCGACATAGCCGTTGATGACCATATCGAAGTAGATTGCCTGAGCGGTTTCAGCATCAACAACTTGTTCATTGCCAACAGTGTCTACGATAACCTTGCCCTTGAACAGATCTGCGGTAACAGCCACGGGACGGCTGGAAACGGTTTCTGCAAGCTCGCCCTGCAAGCCTTTCGCAAAGCTATCATAGCTCTCACTGGCAATAACGGTCAATACGTTGACTTTGTGAACGTCGTTACCGAGAATATTGGAATCCATGCGTTCGCCGTCCTGATTGACGCAAAGACGCAGGCCACGGCCAACCTCCTGCCGCTTGCGTACATCACTGGAAGACTGTTTCAGCGTACAAATCTGGAATACATTGGGGTTATCCCAGCCTTCACGCAGAGCGGAGTGAGAGAAAATGAAGCGAACAGGGGACTTCTTCGGATTACGATCCAGAAGAAGCTCTTTGTTCTTCATAATCAGATCGTAGGCGTCAATATCATCAGAGGTCTTTTCGGTCTTGTCCGTAACCTTACTGTCGGTCATGTTTCCTTTCTTATCAATGGAGAAATAACCGGCGTGAGTATTCTGCGGCTTGATGGAATCCAGATACTTCATGTATTCGTCATCGCCAATTTCAAACTGCATGTTCGCAAGAACATCTGCATATTCTTCTTCAAACATATCAGCATAAATGCCGTTGTAAGGCTGACCGGCAGCGTCATATTTCTTATATTTGGCAACTTCGTCAATGAAGAACAGGGAAAGAACTTTAATGCCCTTATGGAAAAGCTGCCGTTCACGCACAATGTGAGAAATAATCGTTTCTCTGATCTGAATACGGCGAATCTGCTCAGGATTATCATTTCCGATCACGTCGCCGGCGAAAATCTTGATGCCGTTCAGAAACTCAACGTGGTTATCACGACCATCAATGAACTTTACGACGAAGCCGTCTTTATATTCCTCCATGCCGTTGGAGTTGTCATAGAGGTTGAAGCCGATGCCGACTTTCTTTGAGACCTTTCGGACTCCGGTAGCGCCTTTATAGTCAAACTGGATCGTAGCGGTCGGGTCGGCTTTGGAAAGATTGATGCTTTCCAGATATACATATCCCTCGGTAGCGGTGCTTCCGGTCTCAGTAATACCCTTGACGGCAATCTTTTTTACAAGACGCTTGTTGTATGCTTCCATGGCATCCAGACGATATACCATGTTGTAGATGCTGTCGGACTTATGGGTAGCAGAATAACGCAGCGTCAGAAGCGGATTAAACTCCTTTAGGCGCTCCTTGGTCTGTTTACCCTCCACAGACTGCGGCTCGTCGATAATCAAAATCGGATTCGTCTTGGCTATAATATCAATCGGTCGGCGGGAACGGAATTCATCCAGTTTCATGTAAATGCGGCGGGCATCCTTTCCCTTTGCATTGAACGCCTGGGAATTGATAATCATGACGTTGATTGAGCTGTCTGAGGCAAAGCGGTCGATCTCCGTGAGCTGAGCAGAGTTATAGATGAAGAAACGGATTTTCTTGCCGTATTCCTCCGCGAAATGCTCCTGCGTCACTTGAAAGGACTTATATACGCCTTCACGGATAGCGATACTGGGGACAACGACGATAAATTTGCTCCAGCCATAATGCTTATTCAGTTCATACATGGTCTTGATGTAGGTGTAGGTTTTTCCGACGCCGGTCTCCATTTCAATGGTCAGGTTATAACTGCGCCCGGTTTTTTCCAGCTTGTCCGACGGGGCGATCTGATTTGCCCGTTGGATTCTTTGCAGATGCTCCAGAATCACCGCGTCAGAAAGCTCCGGTACGATACGTTCATTGCGCCAGCCGGTAAAAGCCTCCTCGTCATCAAAACGAATAATATTGCTTTGGCCTCTATCCATCATATAGGTTGGCGTCAGATAAGGCTGTCCCGCGAAGACATCAACAACCGCTTTTGCAGCATCGGTCTGGAACTTTTGGTGCTTGAAATGAAGTATCATAAACCTTTCACCTTTTTTAATTCTTCTTTGAAAGAAAGTCCTTCATTGCAGAAAAGAATTTTGAAAATGCTCATAAGAACTGCATCGTCGTATCCAAGAACATCATCAATCATCGCATTTTCGGGAATGTCCTCACCGAATACCATAGCATCAAATATGTGAAAATGCCATTTATTTATTCTCTGATTGTATTCAAGCAAGGCTGCAATCATTGTTGCGTCGTCTTCTGTTAATCCTTTATTCAACACATCAAACAACTTATGAACAATGTCGTTTCTTCTTTTTCTGATTTCATGAATGCGATGGAGTTCCGCTTCTGAAAACATTTGATGGTTTTTCAACCATATCAATGAACCGTGGAAACGTTTCCCGTCTTTCTGTTTCTTTGCTGAATCAAGAACGTCTTTAGTATATTCGTTCTTTTTTTGTACTGCATTATGATAAAGTGACTCGTAGGAAAACGGTTCATCGATTTCGCCATTTTCGATTTTCTTTTTTAATAAAGTGATATACTCGTCATCAATTTCGGAAAACACTTTGCCGTCAAAAATTAAATCAGAAGAATATGCATCTTTGACAGCAGTGATAACATTATCTTCAAAGTGCTCGTATAACAAAATAAAGAATGCCGCCCCTTTAATATTTGGGACAAGATTATCTTCGTTTAACAAGTTTTCAAGCACTGACATGATCAAATCACCTTTACTCTCGTATTGGGAGCAAGAAGTTTGAAGATTTCATAAACATTGATTTTTGAGGGACTATCAGTAAAGCTACTGTCACGGAACACGGCGCGGAGAGGCTTGCGCTTGGCAATCTCTTTTACTACAGCTTCCGGAACGTTATCGTTAAAGCAGGCAATCAGGTCGCCGTCATTGTAGGAATGAATCGTGCAGCCCTCAATTGTATCGGAAATGTACGGCAAAGACAACGGTAATCCCCATTCAAGCAAGCATCCAAACAGCAGGTCAAGATCGGTGCGATCTTCTTTGATGTTGGATTCAAGCATAGAAAGCAGGTCTTGTGATACTTCATCCGGAGAGTAATACACATCCTTCATATTGCTGTCATCGAGTTTGAAAACTCGGAAACCAACATCTAAATCCTGCGTGGCGATTGGGTTGTCTTCCTTTATTTTATCGCCCGCACGCCGGATTCGTTCTTCACCGATGCTACAGATGGTATGTTCTGCACCAATGGTGTCCAGTAAATGAATTGCTGATTTAATAGATTCTTTTGTTTTAGTATCTGTACCACCTCTTGAAGCGGCTTCGTCAAGATTCTCAGGAAGCTGAACCATAATATATTTTCTGGACCCGTTATCATCGGCATTCATTTGCATTACTGCGTGAGCAGTTGTAGCAGATCCGGAAAAAAAGTCTACGACGATAGCTTCTTTATCATTTATAGTCGCCGCTTTAATACAATCATAAACGGCATATAGACTCTTTGGAAAAGTAAACGAACAACCTCCAAGAAGTTTATCAATTAATTTTGTACCATACTCACTGGAATCGTAACGCGCATTGGCCCATACGCTTCTCATCGTTCCTTCGTCTTTGTTAAAAATCACTTGCATACTATTCCTGCCCATTTTGGCTTCCAGTTTTGGCAAGATGGTTTCTACACTTTGACGAGCATACCGCCATTTTTTCTCATCGCCATCATCAGTCATCGGCCAAACTTCAATTGTTCCATCCTCAAGTGACACATTTGCGCTTTGGGGATGATAATCATTGTCCGGGACAGCTCCGATAGAAATTATTCGATTGTTTTTGATGTAAAACGGATAAAAACACATTCTTGCATCTGTTCGATCCGATTCTGTACCACTATCGCGAAGATTACGAGAATCGACTTCCTCTTTGGGAAAATCAGCCAAATACTTTTTGCCATCGGCGGGATAAACAAAAATCAAGTATTCATTTACATAAGAAAAATTAATACCTTGTTGCCCTCTTGGATTATGAACGACAGAAACGTAGGAGTGCTCATAACTGGACTCCCCAAAGATTTCTTTCATCATATTTGCAAGATTTGCAAATTCATTCTCATCAATGGCACAGATAAGTACACCATCCTTGGAAAGCAAATTACGTGCTATGAGCAATCTTTGGTACATCATTGATAGCCATGCCGAATGATACCTTGCAGAACCAATTGGGTTAGATACAAGTCTCGCTCCAAATTCATCAATTTCCCCCGCCTGCTCAGCATACTCATCGGCATCTAACGTAAAATCATTTCGGTAAATATAGTTTTTTCCCGTATTATAAGGGGGATCAATGTATATGAGCTTGACTAAGCCGAGATAACTCTCTTGCAACAATTTCAACACCTCGAGATTATCTCCCTCGATATAGACGTTGTGCGTCGTATCCCAGTCTTTACTCTTTTCTGGACAAGGGCGCAAAGTTTTCCGGATAGGCTTGTTGGCTTCTACAATGGCCGCCTTTTTGCCAACCCATGTGAATTCATATGCTTCATCACCCTCCAGTACTTCAGAGGAAAGCATCTGCTTCAGCAGTTCAAAGTTGATAGCCTTTTTCGGCTTGCCATTTTCATCTACGGTCTCCGTGATGCAGTTCGGGAACAGCGCCCCAATCTTGTTTATATTCTGCGCGGTCATATCAACCGATTCCATACGCATTTTTTCCATGTTAAGCTTCCTCCTTTGGTGAGAGCATCTTTAATAGTTCATCTGCTATTTCATCAGCTGTCATTGATGCTGTTGTCATTGCCAGTTTACTTGCTAAAATCGGGCTAAATTCCATAACTTGTTTTTTCGTCAGATTATGCCAAATTGGAAGCAACATTTTTCCGTTAATACTTTCAAGCTGAAACAAACCATCCAACTCAGCTTTTGTCCAATATTTACCGTCAGATATGTAATCTGGAGAAAGAACAGCGACTCCAAACTTGGACTTCCGTAGTCCGGCATCAATCCGAGCACGCATTGAATCGCCCCACTTTATTTGTGATTTGTCGTACCATACTTTTATGTCTCTGTCGCGAAGGCACTGTACAAATTCGTCAACAAAGGATTTTTTGTCCTCCCAGGCATGTGAAACAAATACATCATATTCAGGTTCTTCATCTTCTCGGCTAACTTGTACTGTATTTTCAATATCATAAATCTTTAATGCTTCAATTTCGGCAATTCTATGCTCATAAGATGATTTCAAGTCATTGAACGCCTTTTCTTGCTTTTTCTTTTCAGACTGTTCCTCTTTTTGCAATTTAAGGTAGGCAGCATTCCTTTTTGCCCTTTTCTCTGCTATTCTTTTTTGTAAATCAGCAGATTCCGCGGCAGCTTTTCGTGCCGCTTCGTCATGCCGCTGAATTTCACCAAGTTTTAATTTTACCGTAGATGAAGAGGCATTTTTGCTTATATTTACACTTGCGGCCTTTTTCTGCTCATCTGCCGCCTTTTTGTCTGCTGCAGCCTTTTTCTTTTCTAAATCAGCAATATCTTTATCCAAAGAGTATACTGTACGTTGTTCTTGCTCAACACTCATGAATCAATAACTCCTCCAAATTCTTTCTCAGCTTCTTCAACTCAGCATTGCATGCCATCTGCCGATTAAGCTGTTTTTCCTTTCGCATCTTTGCTTCAAGCGCTTCGATCTGCTTTTGCAGCGTTCGCCGTTTTTCTTCCCGTTCTACGGATTCCTTCAGGCTTTCCGATGAATCATCAGTCGTCGAAAGTGCGCCGCCTGCGATC
>JAZLIW010000155.1:0-47543 GCA_045617585.1 Eubacteriales bacterium | reverse complement strand
ATTGTGCCAGAAAAGAAAAAAAAACCCCGTAAAAACGGCACGATTTCCCCGTATTTTTGGTCTGAGTGACAAGACTTGAACTTGCGGCCTCTACCATCCCAAGGTAGCGCGCTACCAACTGCGCCACACCCAGTCAACGGTTGATATTATACTACGGAAAAGCGGATTTGTCAAGGGGTTTGAGGAATTATTTTTTGAAAATTTGCGGCGGTTCTATCGGTGCCTGAACTTGATATGCAAGGAATATGAAAGATCGGAAAAGAGGGAAGGAGTTGCGGTTTTTTGCTGTAAAAAGTCTTATGAAACTTATGAAATAAGATGAAAAATATCATTTGAACGTGTATGATACCGTTCGGGAATGCCTTATTTTACGGCTTAAAATCGTGGGAACCCGGATTTACAAAACAGCCTCGATATACACAGGGAAATGATCGGAAAGAGGCTCAAAGAATTCCTCCGTAAAGCGGCAGAAGCGGCGGATTTCCGTATTTCCCGGAGCCTTGATGAGAATATGATCGATCGCTTTTTCGTATTCGCCGGGCGGATCGTGACGCCAGCCGTCGGGGAAGCAGTAGTGATAGCCGCGGGTGTCGCACCGTTCTCCGGTGCAGAGGGCGTGTGTTTCCTGCCAGCCGGCGCTTTTAGCTGCCGTCAGAGCGGGACTGCCCAGCATATCGTTGAGATCTCCCATCAGCACGGCAGGACAGCGGTATTTTGCCGTCAGCTCGTCCGCCTTCTCCGTCGCCATGCCGATCTGTGCCGCACGGGCAAGATCGGAGCCCTCCTGATAACTCTTGCTTGAAGGATCGGAGGGCTTCCACCATAGATGTGTGTTGATGACGGCGATCCGTTTCCCGCTGTTACGTTCCTCAAAAACGCCGAAGGAATATCCCTTGGAGTCGGAATCGTTGAAGCTTCCGGGATAAGGGGCAAACTCCGTGGGATAGAGCAGATGACCTGATTCCAGCAGTCTCAGCTTATCGTGGCGGAACAGAATGGGAATGAAACCGCCGGTGACGATCTCATATCTTGCCTCCGTTCCGTTGGGAAGGGGTATCCTTCTCATCCCCTGCAGGATCAGCATCTCCATATGTCGGGACATTTCCTGAAAACCGAGGACGTCGGGCATGACGGACGTATAAGCGAGGACCAGTCCTTTTACCCGACAGTCGGCGGAGCAGTCCTCGCCTCTTGCCGCCCAGGCATCGGAGTTTTTGTCGCGGTTCCAAAGATTGTTTGACAGTAGGATCATTTTTCGTGCCGGCCTTTCTGCGGGAATTGCGTTTTTCGGTCCGTTCTGCCGATAGAATACCGGAACGGATCGGAATCTGTCTCCATTATACCACGCTTCCGCAGTTCTGGCAACGGTCCTCTTGAACTTTTTCGCGTTTTATATGATAATCATTCCGGCTGTATGCACCCGAATCGGAAATTGCCGCACTATATGAGTGAAAGGAAGCGAGAAGAAGCATCAAACGGACGAAAGGGACGAACGGCTGATCCGGTCGTTTACCGACGAATATCTCGGAAAACTGTTTTACTATATCTGTCTGAAATGAGAAGGATCAGGCTGCTCCGAATATGCATGACGCGGATCGGGGCAGCCTTTTTCCACGCGTTTTTCACTTTTCTTCCGGGAAGAGAAAAACGGTTGCTTTCCCCCGGAAAAGGTGCTATAATAAAGAAAAACGCGGGTGGGAGAAACGATATGAAACGATACGATATTGCCGCCTACGTCTGGCCGTCCTATACGGGAGACGAGGAGAGAACGCTGATGTTCTGGCAGGAAGGGAACGGCGAATGGCAGACGGTACGGAAGGCGGAGGCGAAATTCCCGGGACACACGCAGCCGCGGAAGCCGCTCTGGGGATACGTCAACGAGGCGGACCCCAACGTGATGGAAATGGAGATCGACGAGGCGGCGGACCACGGGGTGAACGTCTTTATTTACGACTGGTACTGGTTTGACCGCAGACCGTTCCTCGAGCAGTGTCTGAATAATGGCTTTTTAGGTGCGAAAAACAACGGCCGTATGAAATTCTACCTGATGTGGGCGAATCACAACGCGAACCATCTGTGGAACAAGGAGCTTTCCGATACGCGCGCCGGAGAGACCGTGATCTGGAGCGGCGCGCTTGACCGGCCTTCTTTTGAAAAAATGGCGAAGCGGATCATCGACCGGTATTTCCGGATCGGGAATTACTACAAGATCGACGGCTGCCCGGTCTTCATGATCTACGAGCTTTCGACGCTGATCGAGGGTTTCGGTTCGGTCGAAGTGACCGCGGAAGCGCTTTCCTGGTTCCGGGAAGAAACGAAAAAGGCGGGGTTTCCCGGTCTTCATCTGCAGTTCACGGGACGGTACGGCAGCGTTCTGCGCTGCGCTGCGGAGGACGGGACGACGATCGACGGCAATTTCTTTGAGATCGCGAAGGAGGTCGGTGCGGACAGCCTGACGCACTATCAGTTCGTTCATTTTCTGAACGTCGACCGGGACTACCGTGAGATCACGAAGGACGCCGTTCGCGAATGGGAACGGCTGGACGCGGAAGGGAAGGGGCTTACCTATTTTCCGCACGTTTCCTGCGGGTGGGACAACAATCCCCGCTTCTACGGATTCCGGCCCGGGATTGTAAAGAACAACACGCCCGAAAACTTCGAGGCGGCACTGCGGGAGGCAAAGCGGTACGTCGATACGCACGCGCTGCCCGCACCGCTGATCACGGTCAATTCCTGGAACGAGTGGACGGAGACCAGCTATCTAGAGCCCGACGATCTGTACGGCTACGGATATCTTGACGCGATCCGCCGCGTGTTCTGCGGTGATGAATCATAGAATTCTTATAAGGGAGCGGGAACAGGAGGAAAAAATGATCAGGATCACAGCCGACAAAAAAATAGGATGGATGGATAAAAAGAACATACCCGCGGCAGTCTGTGCCGCGGGCGATACCGTTGTATTCGAGACAGAGGACTGTTCCGACGGAGCGATCACCGCGGACGGACGGTACGACGATTCCCGTCCGCGCCTCGGCAATCCCGCGACGGGACCGCTCTACGTGACCGGAGCGCATCCGGGCGACCTTCTGAAGGTCACGGTCCTTGCGATCCGGACGGCGGACCGCGGCTTTATGGGCACCGGGTTCGGCAGGCACTGCTTCCGTACGGTCGAAGGAGAACGGCAGTACCGCGTCTTTGACCTGAAGGACGGTCAGACCGAGATCGGCGGGAAACCGGTCCCGCTCTCGCCGATGATCGGCGTGATCGGCACGGCTCCTGCCGGGGCGGAGATCGATACGCTGACCCCCTCCGATCACGGGGGAAATATGGACTGCACGGCGATCGGAGAGGGAGCCATGGTCTGGCTGCCCGTCTTTACCGAGGGGGCACTGCTGGCGATCGGCGATCTGCACGCGGTCATGGGAGACGGAGAGGTCTTTCTCTACGGGCTGGAGACGGCGGGCGAGGTCACGGTCCGCGTGGACGTCGTAAAAAACGGCGGCTTACGGATGCCCGCGGTCCTTCGGGACGGCGTCTTTTCGGTCATCGCCTCCGGGGAGACGCTGGAAGCGTGCAGCGAGCGCGCGGTGACGCAGCTCTACGATCTGATGGTCACGAACGGATGGGACCGGACGGAGGCGGGATTTCTCCTCAGCATGAAGTGCGATCTTGCGGTCTGCCAGACCGTGAATCCGCTGCTGACCGTACGCGCCGGGCTGCCGATCGGATTTCTGCGGGCGGACTGACCGCGGCGGACGTCAGCGCTCGGTCCCGTAGCTCCAGTCGATGATCCCGCCGAACTCCAGTACGTCGGTATAGCCGAGATCCGTGAGCGACTGCGCGGCGATCTTGCTTCTTCTGCCGCTGCGGCAGTAGACGAGGATTTTTCGGTTTTTCTCCGGCACGAGCAGCGGCGCCAGCTCCTCCGTCCGGGTGTAGGGCATGAGTACGGCGCCGGGAATATGCCCCTCGTCGTATTCGTCCTGCTCCCGGACGTCAAGGATGACGAAGTCGCCCCCTTCGTCCATGATCCGCTTCGCTTCCTCCTGCGTGATCGAACGCCACGCGCCTGACGGAATATCGGTTTCCTCCGCGGCGGTGACGTCCGGCTCCGTTTCCTCGGCGGATTCGGGAGGAAGGACGGTCTCCTCCTTCACGGTATCGCGTTCCGTTTCGTTTTCCGTCCGTTCACCGGGTCTTTCTTCCCCCGCGCAGCCGGAAAGAACGGTCAGGGTCAGAACGGCGGTCAGCAGAGGGAGGATCTTATTTTTCACGGTTTTTCTTCGCTCCTTTTTTGACGGCGGGACGCCGTCTTTTTTTCATGGCTTCAAACGTCAGACACGGTTATTTTCTATTATAGCACGGGGCGTGACGGCGGTCAAGGCGCTTTTACGGAACGGCGGCGGACGAAAGTTTTTTTATTCGCGAAAAACGCGGAAAACGTTGGTAACGCGTTACCGAAAGTTGGTATAATGAGAGGGAACTACAATATACCCGTACGTATGCGGGTAAAACGGAAAGGGAACCATCATGAGCAAAGAAAAGACCAAACGTCAGAAAACCGTACGCAGGGTGATCCTGATCGCGGTCGCGGTGATCCTGATCGCGCTTCTCGCGGTCGTCGGCTCAGTCTTCCTCGTCAGCAGGCACGCGGTGAAGACACCGGAGGAATACGCCGCCCTCTATCCTTCCGCCGTGATCACCGTGGCAAAGGACGGCTCCGTTGAGATCAGACCCGGGGACGGCGTGGAAGAGAGAAAGACCGGCATCATTTTCTACGTCGGGGCGCAGATCGATCCGGAAGCGTACGTTCCGCTCCTCGCACCGCTTGCGGAGGAGGGGTATTACTGCAATATCCCGAAGATGGCGTGCAACGTGGCAAGCCTGAACGCGAACGCGGCGGACGGCATCATTGAGGCGAATCCCGGGATCGGAACGTGGTATCTGTCCGGGCACTCCCTCGGCGGCTTTACCGCGGCGGGCTATGCGAAAAAGAATCCCGACAAGATCGACGGGCTGATCTTCGTCGCGGCTTACGCGTCCGGGGACCTGAGCGATACCGACCTCGCGATCCTTTCGGTCTACGGTGATGCCGACGGCGTCCTCAACCAGCCGCGCTATCAGAAGGCGCTCGACTGGATGCCCTCCGATTTTGAGGAGCATATCCTCGCGGGTGGGAACCACGCGCAGTTCGGTGACTACGGCGAGCAGCCGCGGGACAACGAAGGGAAGATCACCGCGGAGGAGCAGAGAGCACAGACGGTCGCGTTCGTAACCGATTGGCTCGAGGCACACGCGGCAGCGTAAACCGCAAAAGAACGAAAAAACGGGCGCCGTCCGTTCTCCTTCCGGGGAGACGGACAGCGCCCTGTTTCGTGATTCCGCGTATGGGATCAGCCGATCCCGCCCTCGCTTCTGGCACGCTCTTTTTCGGACTGGAGCATATAGAGGTCGTAATATCTGCCCTTCTTTGCGAGCAGTCCGGCGTGCGTCCCCTGCTCCACGATCTCACCGTGGGAGAGAACGAAGATATTGTCTGCGTGCTGGACGGTGGAAAGGCGGTGCGCGACCATCAGCAGGGTGCCGATGTTCATGAGCTTTTCGAGGGAATCCTGGATCAGGACCTCGGTCTCGGTGTCGATATTGGCGGTCGCCTCGTCGAGGATCATGATCTCCGGGCGGTGGATCAGCGTACGGGCAAAGGAGAGGAGCTGACGCTGCCCGGCGGAGAAGTTGTTGCCGCGCTCGCGGACCTCTTCGTCCAGCCCTTTTTCAAAGCGTGAGATGATCTTGTCGGCGTTGACGTAGCGGCAGACCTCCATGACCTCTTCGTCGGAGATACCCTCCTTGCGGAGAAGGATGTTGGAACGGATCGTACCAGAGAAGAGGAAGACGTCCTGCAGCATCTGACCGAAATGGCTGCGCAGGGAGGCGATGCGGATCTTTCGGACGTCGATCCCGTCGATCAGGATCTCGCCCTTCTGAATGTCGTAATTGCGGCAGATGAGGGAGAGGATGGTCGTCTTGCCGGAGCCCGTCGCACCGACGAAGGCGGCGGTCTGTCCCGCATCGACGCGGAAGGAGACGTCCTTCAGGACCCATTCTTCTCCCTTGTAGGCGAACCAGACGTGACGGAATTCGATCTCCCCGCGCACGGATTCCAGATCGATCGCGTCCGGTGCGTCTACGATCTCCGGCTCCATATCGAAGACGGTGAAGATCTTTTCCGCCGAGGCGAACGCTGACTGGAGCCAGTTGAACTGTTCCGCAAGGCTCTGGATCGGGTTGAAGAACTTCGAGATGTACAGATAGAACGATACGATGGTACCGCCCGTCATCGACTGTCCGAGGAAGGTGACGTTTTTGATGGTGCCGCGCGCGCCGAGATAGAAGAGGCAGAGCACCGAAGAGATATACAGCATATAGACGACGGGGCGGAAAATACTGAAGACGAAGATCTGCTTGCGCTTCGCTTTTCCGAGGCCCTCGTTGCGGTCAAGGAATTCACGGTTCTTCCGTTCCTCCCGGTTGAAGATCTGAATGATCTTCATTCCTTCCAGATTCTCGGAGAGGAAGGTGTTGATGTCGGTGGTGCGGTCCTTGACCTGACGGTACGCCTTGCGGGAGAACTTGCGGAAGATGACGGTGAAGAGCACGATGAACGGTACGAAGCAGAGGATCATCAGAGTCAGCATATAGTTGAGCACCAGCATGGCACCGAGCACGCCGACGATGACGAAGAAGTTCTTGACCAGATTCACCAGAATGTTGGTGAACATCATGGAGATCGCGCCCGTGTCGTTCGTCACGCGGGTGACGGGCTTGCCGACCGGGATGTTGTTCAACTGGGCGTGAGAAAGGCTTTCGATGTGGACGAACAGGTCCTCACGGATCTTGGAGAGGATCTTCTGTCCCGTTTTCTGCAGGATGACCGCCTGCACGTAGGAGCAGACGAGAGAGACGAGCAGGATCGAGAAGTAGACCCCGACGTAGAGCCACAGAGAGGAAAGAGGGAAGTCCGTTTTGATCATTTCCTCGATCTGACCGATGATGAGCGGAGAGACGACGTCGTAAACGATCGAGAAGAGCATGATGATGAGGACGGTGACGAAGCTGCCGATATGGGGCTTTGCGTAGTGCATGAGGCGCTTTGCGATCTCGCCGTCCTTCATGTGGCGGTCAAATCCGATCGCCTCTTTTTTGTCCTTGATCGAGAGGTAAGCGACGAGGAAAACGATCGCGAACGCGCCGGCGACGGCGCCGACGAAAACCAGAGGATAGAACTCGGAAAAGAATGATTGAAGATCCACGGTCCCGTTCCTCCTTTACACGTTTGCTTCCGCGTCGTCAAGACGCTGGAGCTCGACCATCGCGCGGTAGGCGGGGCAGGAATCAAGCAGCTCCGCGTGCGTACCGACCGCAGCGACCGTGCCGTCTTCCACGAAGACGACCTTGTCCATGTTTTCGACGGTCGTGATGCGGTGCGCGATCAGGATCGTCGTTTTTCCTTTGCGTTCCCGCCGCAGTGCCTCGAGGATCTTTTTCTCGGTCCCGACGTCCACGGCGGAGACCGAGTCGTCGAGGATCAGGATGGCGGCGTCCTTCATCAGGGCGCGTGCGATCGAGATGCGCTGCTTCTGTCCGCCGGAGACCGTCACGCCTCGCTCGCCGAGCACGGTCCCGTATCCCTCGGCAAACTCCGTGATATTGTCGTGGACGTCGGCAGAGACCGCCGCGCGGACCACGTCCCCGTGCGTCCCGCCGTCCGTGGCAAAGGAGATATTGTTTTCGATCGTATCGCTGAAGAGGAAGTTATCCTGCGGGACGTAGGCGGCGCATTCCCGGACCTTGCGGATCGGGATCCGGTTGACGTCGGTCCCGTCGAGGAAGACGGTCCCGTCCGGGACGTTGTAGGTGCGGAGGATCAGGTCGACGAGTGTGGTCTTGCCGGAGCCGGTCCTGCCGATGATGCCGACGTTTTCGCCCGCACGGATCGAAAGCGAGACGTTTTTCAGCGCGTCGTATTCCGCGCCGGGATAGCGGAAGGTGAGCCCGCGGAACTCGATATTTCCGGTGAGCGGCGGGCAGTCGGTCAGGACGTCCTCACGGTCGGTGACGTCGATCTTTGCCTCCAGCAGCTCACTGATGCGGTTCAGGGAAGCCTTGCCGCGGGAGCGCATTTCGATGAGCTGGGAGATCGCCATGACCGGCCAGACGATCGCGGTGAAGTATCCGATGAACTCGACGAGCTGCCCGGCGTTGAAGACGCCCTCGTGGACCAGATAGCCGCCGTATCCGAGGATGACCGCGGTCACCGATTCGACGAGGAGGGTGATCGTGATGTTCAGCTTGACCGAGAGCTTGGTGTATTCGACGTTGGCGTCCTCGTTTTCAAGGTTCAGCTTCCGGAACGCGAGCAGCTCCTTCGTCTCCTTGACGAACGCCTTGATGACGGCGATGCCGGAGAAGCTTTCCTGCGAGAAATCGGAGAGGGAGGAGAACGCCTCCTGCCTGATCTCCCATTTTTTCGTCAGATATTTGCCGAGGATCGCGCCGCCGATCAGCATGAAGGACATCGGGATCAGAGAAAACAGTGTCAGGAGCAGGTTCATCCGCGACATCTTGAAGATGGCGAGGAGCCCGAGGAAGAGCGCGTCACAGAACATGAGCACGCCGGAGCCGAAGCAGTCCTGCACCGTCTCAAGGTCGTTCGTGAACAGGGACATCAGTCCGCCGACCTTGTTGACCTGATAGTATTCCTGCGACAGATCCTTGCAGTGGTCGAACATCCGGGCACGCAGATCGGTCTCGACCCGGATCCCGGAGCCGAAGAAGCAGATCCGCCATGCGAAGCGTCCGACCAGCATGCTGATCACGACGACGATCATCGGTCTGCAGATCCGCTCCAGCAGGAAGTCCATGTCGAAGGGATACGCGGTCCCGTCGATCACGACGGAGCCCTGATTGATCCCGTTGATGACCATCTGATAGAGCTCGGGGATGAGAAGCTGGATGTAGTCCACGAGCACCAGCGCCGCGATCCCGATCAGAAGGACGGGAGCGTAGCGCAGATAGTATCGGTTGATATGTTTTCCGAATAACATGACCGTTCCCCATTCTACAATAATACGTCTATTATAACACGGCTGTACGGAAAATGCAACAGAAAACGGGAAAGAAAAGGGAAGAAGAGACGATATTGACAAACCGCGGGGAAAAAGGTATAATGAAAAAGACAAAAAAGAAAAAAGGCAGGATGTACCGTCATGGCAGCAAAAACGAAGCGTACCGTCGACCTGATCCTCAATCTCGCGATCGTCCTCTCTACCGTATTGGCCGTAGGCGTCTATTTCTTCTCGGGCCCCGACGCGCTGGGCAGTACGGGAACCGGATGCTTCAAATATTTTACGACCGATTCCAATATTCTGGCAGCCGCCGCCTCCCTCGTCTATCTCGTCTTTCTCGTCAGAAAGGTGCTTTACCCGGAGGCAAAGATCCCGCACGCCGTCATGACGTTCAAATACGTGGGTACCGTTGCCGTGACGATCACGCTCCTGACCGTCGTCTTCTTCCTTGCTCCGGTCAGCTGCATGAAAGGCGGGCTCGGAAATTTCTTCTGGTTCTTTCAGGGGAATACCTTCGCCCTGCATTTTTCGACGCCCGTGCTTGCCCTGATCTCACTTTTGTTCTTTGAGGGAGAGGACGGGTATTCCTTCCGGGATTCTCTCTATACGCTCCTTCCGACCGTTGTCTATTCGGTCGTGTATCTGATCCTCGTCGTTTTCGTCCGGGTATGGACCGACTGGTACGGCTTTACCTTCGGCGGAAAGAACGCGCTGGCGCCGGTCTCGATGGCGGCGATGTATCTCGTGACGCTCGGCGTCGCGGCAGCGCTGCGGAAGCTCAAGCGGAGCGGGGATGAGCATTCGAAAGGAGAAAAACGATGATCCTTCTGACGCGTCCGGGTTACCCGGAAAAGAACTGTACGGTCGGTGTGTTTTCGCCCTCCTCTCCGATCTCCGCGACAGTCCCGGTCCGTTACGAACGGGGCAGGGATTATCTCGTATCAAAAGGGCTGACGGTCGTCGACGGGAGCCTATACGGGAAAAGAGACGCCTACCGTTCCGGCTCCCCTGCCGAACGGGCGGCGGAATTCAACGAGCTTCTCCACCGGGAGGACGTCGGGATCCTGATGGCGTCGATCGGCGGGAACAATACCAATTCCATCCTGCCGTATCTGGATTACGGATATCTGAAAAGCCATCCGAAGGTGATCGTCGGCTATTCGGACGCGACGGCACTTCTGCTTGCCGTGTACGCGAAGACCGGGATCCCGACCTTTTACGGTCCCGCGCTCGCCGCCTCCTTCGGGGAACTGCCGCCCTTTGTCGACCTGACCTTCCGCTATTTTGAGGAAGCCGCCCTTTCCCCGCGTCCCGTCCCGCTCTCCTATGAAACGCCGCCCTTCTGGACTGACGAGCGGATCGACTGGAGCACGCAGGACCGCGCGAAGGAAGCGCGCCCGAACGGCTGGATCACGGTGAACGGCGGAAAGGCGGAGGGAAGGCTGATCGGCGGGAACCTCAACACGATGGAAGGCTTTTTCGGAACGGAGTATATGCCTCCGATCGAACCGGGAGATATCCTCTTCATCGAGGATTCGCTGAAGGACGCCTGCACGGTCGAGCGCAGCTTTTCACTCCTGCTTCTTGCCGGCGTGTTCGACCGCGTCGGGGGGATCATCCTCGGCAAGCACGAGCTGTTCGACGATAACGGCACGGGCAGAAGCCCGCACGAGATCCTGACCGAAATCCTCGGTGACCGGAAGATCCCGCTGCTCGCCGGGTTCGACTGCTGCCATACGCATCCGATGCTGACCCTGCCGATCGGCTGCCGCGTATCGCTCGATGCCGACCGCAAAACGGTCACGCTCCTCGAAAGCCCGTTTGAAGACTGATCTCCAAAACAGTACGAAAAGATCCCCGCGAAGGAGAAACCTCTTTCGCGGGGAAGTTCGTTTCAGCGGTAAGTGCCGACGCGCTTGACCTCACCGATGATGGTGCGCATATTTTCAAGGGAGACGCTGTTCGGGATCGAATGGTCAGAGGAGAAGACGAAGCCGCCGTTTTCCATCAGGACCGGGATCTTTTCGCGGATCTCGGCAAGGATGGCATCCGGCTGATTCCAGAGCACGGCGTTGATGCCGCCCCGCAGCAGGAGCCGGTCCCCGTACTGCTTTTTGATGCCGATCGCGTCCATGCCCGCCTTGACCTCCAGCGGATTGAGGCCGTCCAGCCCGGTCGAAAGCACGTCGGGCAGAAGCGTCATGATATTGCCGCAGGAATGGAGCTGCGCCACGATCCCGTGGTCGTGCGCCCACTTGACGGCGCGTGCGTGAAAGGGCATGACGTATTTCCGGTACATGGCTGGTGAAAAGAAGGTCGTGCCCTTGTATCCCATATCGTCGTACCAGAACAGCTCGTCAAAGTGATAGCCCGCGTCCCAGAGCCGTCCGAAAAGGACCTCGTTGCGGTTCAGATAGGTGTCGAACATATCGGTGACGAGATCAGGGTTCTCCGCCATGGCGATCAGCAGGTTTTCCGTTCCCATCATCCACGAATGCGTGACGTCGAAGCCGAACCAGAAGATCGCGCGGATCCACCGTCCCTCGGCACGCCACTGCGGGTAAGCGGCTTTCAGATAATCCCACGGGATACGGTCGTCCGAGAGGGTCATCCGCTTTTTTGCGATCTCCCACGATTCCTCGTCGATCACGGTGTAATCGAGGAATTCGGGGGTGGAGTCCTCCTCCTTGAAGTGCTTCATCGTGACGCCCCACGGCGAGGTCTCGATAAAGTACCGGTCGGTCTCCTCCAGTCTGCGGACGGGGAAGCGGGGCGTGATATCCACACTGATCTCCCCCATTTTGTCAACGCCGAAGTAGTCCTGCCAGTCTGTTTCCGGCATCCCCTCGCGGATCCAGCGGCGGATCGTGCCGCCCCAGGGGCTGTCGGTGATCGGGATCCTGTCGGCCTCCCGATGCTCGTACATCCGTTTGAATCGTTCCCGGCTGTCCATCATTTCTTCCTTTCTGCGTGACGTTCGGTCTGTCTTCATCATAACCGAAAAACGGGGAACTGTCAATTCCTTTTTTCAAAACCGTGAGATTTCTTTTTCACTTTCTCTTGACGGAACCGGGCTCTTCTGTTATCATAAGAAAAAGAATCCGTATGGGGAACCGCAGGTGGATCCGGCATGAAAAAAGAACGATGGAAAAAAGCACTGCGTCTGACGATCCCGGTCATGACGGGGTATCTCGTCCTCGGCATGGGCTTCGGGGTCATCATGAGCGCGAACGGGTACGGCCCCCTTCTGTCTGTCGCCATGAGCCTGACAGTCTATGCGGGCTCGATGCAGTACGCCGCGGTCGGTCTGTTCACCGGCGGGGCGTCGCTCCTTACGGCGGCGCTCACGACGCTTGCCGTCAACGCGCGGCATCTGCTCTACGGGATCTCGATGATCGGAAAATACCGGGAGGCGGGGAACAAAAAGTGGTATCTGTTTTTTTCCCTGACGGACGAGACTTATTCTCTCGTTTCCTCGGAGGAGACAGGACCTGAGGACTGGCTCCCGATCTCTCTTCTGGACCACGTTTACTGGGTCACCGGGACGGCGCTCGGAGCGCTGATCGGGAATTTCGTCCCGTTCCCGACTGAGGGGATCGATTTTGCGCTGACAGCGCTGTTCATCACGATCTTCACGGGGCAGTGGATGGGTACGCGGGAGCATATCCCGGCACTCTCCGGCGTTCTCGTCTCGGTCGTCTGCCTCCTGCTTTTCGGTCCCGACCGGTTCCTGATCCCTTCGATGATCGGCATCAGCCTTGCGCTGCTCTTGTACGGAGCGCGGAAGGAGAAGGGAGGGGACGCGGATGAACGGAACTGAAGTCCTCGTTTCGATCCTCGTCATCGCCGCCGTGACCGCGCTGACGCGGTTTCTCCCGTATCTTCTCTTTTCGGGCAGACAGGTGCCGGAAAAGGTGCTGGCGTTCGGCAGACTGCTGCCGGGTGCGGTCATGGGGATGCTGGTCGTGTACTGTCTGCGGGGCGTCTCGTTCTCTGCTCCCGCGGGATTCCTGCCCGAGCTGATCGCGGGTGCCGTGACCGTCGGGACGTACGTGCTCAAAAAGAACACGCTGCTCAGCATCGTCAGCGGGACCGCCTGCTATATGCTGCTGATCCAGTTGGTCTTCCGGTGAAACGGAGCGGAAGATCGGACGAAAAACGAAAATCATTCAAACGAACGGAGGATATTATCATGACGGACAGAATCAAAAAGGCTGCGGAAGTGATCCGCGCGGCGTGCGGGGAGGCGGAGATCGGTCTGATCCTCGGCTCAGGTCTTACGGACAGCGTCAGACTGGAAGACGCGAAGACGATCTGCTACGCGGACATCCCGGATTTTCCGATCTCGACTGCGGCTGGACATAAGAGCGAGTGGGTCACCGGAACGCTCGGCGGCAAGCGGGTGTGCATGATGCGCGGCAGATTCCATTTCTACGAGGGGTACGGCGCGGAGGACATCATTCTGCCGATCCGCGTGATGAAGCTGCTCGGCGTGAAGACGCTGATTGTGACCAACGCCGCGGGCGGCGTGGATCTCGGCTTCGTGCCCGGCGATCTCATGCTGATCACCGACCATATCAATTACAGCGGCGTCAATCCGCTGATCGGTCCGAACGACGACGACTTCGGGACGAGATTCCCGGATATGTCCCGCGCCTACGCGCCCGCCCTGCGTGAAAAAGCACGGGAATGCGCGGCGGAGCTCGGCATCGGAATGAAGGAGGGCGTCTATATGTGGTTCAGCGGTCCCTCCTACGAGACGCCGGCGGAGATCCGCATGGCGCGGATCCTCGGCGCTGCCGCCGTCGGCATGAGCACGGTGCCCGAGGTCATCGCGGCGAACCACTGCGGGATCGGCGTACTCGGGATCACCTGCATCACCAACATGGCGGCGGGGATCCTCGATCAGCCGCTGACGCACAAGGAAGTCATGGAGACCGGGGAAAAGGTACGTGCAAAGTTCACCGCGCTGATCGGAAAGATCGTTGAAAAGTTGTAATAAACAGGATACGAAAAAGACCCCGTCGGAGACCGGCAGGGTCTTTTTGCGTGACTCTGATTCAGGCGAGGAGCTTCTCCAGCCTTTCCGTAAAGAGATCGACCTCACGCTGTGAGCAGGCGTTCTTCGCGCGCCGCAGCAACGTTTCCGTTTCGCTGTTGCCCTCGGGAAGGAGCGCCTCCGCTTCGGCGATCAGCGCGTCGAGCCCGGAACGGTCAGGGGCGTATTTCCCTCTGGAAAGGACGATGTCGTCCACCTTAAAGACGGCAGGACCGGATAAGAAGAGGAACAGACGGATGTTTTCCAGCGTTTTGAAGTTTGCCATGCCGCTCTGCATCGCGGTCCCGAGTTTGAGCTGGAGATGGTTCCAGCCCGGCTCCAGACCCAGTGTCGAGACCTCCCAGGCGAACTCGATCTGATCGACCTCCTGCGAGAACTCAAGATTGCTGCCGCCCCGGAGCAGGGAGGGATCGTCGAGATAGAGCCACATTTCAAGATACCAGTTCTGCCAGTCGTCGGGAAGCGGGACGTGATAGTTTCCCGGCGCCTTGATAAAGTAGATGTTGCCGTCTCCCTCGGTCTTCAGGCAGGCAGTCCCGCCGATGCGGTCGGTCTTGTCCGTTCCCTTGTTGGTACCGCCGATGTTCCAGCCCTTCGCGTCGTCGCAGGCGTCCAGCAGGATATATTCGTCCGAGACGTCCTCCGGGGAAGCAAGACCGGCATGCGCCGTCAGGATCGCTTCCCGCGCCGCAAGGAGCGTCTTAAGGTCAGCATCCGTCCCGAGGAGCGCTTTGGCGTCCGCGACTGCTTTCTTCCACGCTTCCGCGGTGACCGGAACGGCGTTCGCCGCGTCGGACGTAAGATAGTTCTCCGCGTAGAGGATCTCCGCCTCAAGCGCGACGGAGGCGTCGGCCTCCCAATCCATTTCGGAGGCGATCTTGTCGGCAAGCGCGATGCTGCGGGTGATATCCGTGCCGATGGTGGGGTGCCCGTGTACCCCGACGCCCTCCTTCGAGGAGTTCATAGGGACCAGCGGGAAGTAATCGACCGCGTCATCGCCCTCGCTTCTTAACCGGTCGACCGCCGCCTTCAGAGCGGCCTGCCTGCCGTTCCCCATGAGACCGTACGTCCAGAGGATATAGGCATCCGGGTTCTTTTCCCGGACGAGGCGAAGCAGGTCTACGGCGTCCTCGGTCATTTCGGCGTCCGGAATCGCCGCGCCGTTCCGCGTCGCCCCGCCGTCGTTGGTGCCGAGATTGATGACGACGACGTCTGCGGGGGAGGCGCCGAAATCCCACGGCGTGGGATCTAACCCGTTTCCGGGCAGGGAACAGGTGAGCGGATAGTGGTCGTAAAAGGAATCGCAGGAGGCGTTTTTCACGAAGCCGATCCCGCTGCGCGATAGGATCCTCGCGTCCGCGCCGAGCGCCTTTGCGGCGAGCACGGCATAGGTCATGGTGCCTTCCTCGGTATCGGTCGAGAAGATCGCGCCGCTGCCGTCCCGTACCGTGTTGCCGAAGCCGCTCGTGATCGAGTCACCGATGAATTCCACGGTCCTCTTCGGCGCCGGCGGCGGCTCTGTGATGAACTGCCCGTCGATCACGCTGATGCCGGCGATCCCGACCGTCGCGGAGGCACCGTACGCCGCCTCGTTGCGCTTGCGTACCTCGATCGTGTGCGGTCCGTTCTCCAGCCCGTCGATCAGGACGATCTCCGCGTCCTTCGTCAGGCAGAGGGTCTTCGCCGGGGCGAACGCGCCGTCCACGTAGACGTTGAGAAAGCCGTAATAGGTCGGGTTCTGCGTGGAGACGGTCAGCTTCGCACTGACGCCCGTGCCGCGGAAATTCATCGAGAAGCCGCTGTTGGTCCAGAAAAGATACAGCGTATCGTCCTTGACCGACGTTCTTCCGTAGATCCTCAGGTAATCCGTAATTTTCGTCTGTCTGTCCATATACCGTTCCCCGTCCGTTTCCTGCGCGGTTTCCTTTTCCTTTTCGCTTTCCGTTCCGCTTTCTTTTCCTCTTCCGGTATTTCCGCAGCCCGCTGCGGCTGACAGCGGAAGAAGGAGCGCGGTAAGCAGAGTGAGCACGCGAAGTGATTTCTTCATATCGTTCCTCGTTCTTTCCGGCGGTTTCCGTACCGATCTGTCGTACGTCTGAAATGATTATACCAGCGGCGTACGGCGTTGTCAAGAAAAAGGAAAATGGAAACAAGAAAGAAAAAATCTTTTCAGACGGTTGATTTTTCGAAAAAAATATGTTAATATATTTCTATAACGGTGTTTACCGTAAAAAGAAAGGGGCTTTTCACATGAACTGGAGTAGTATCTGGACTTCCATCACTAACTGGGCGATGAATACCGGGATCAGGATCGTGATCTCCGTCGTCGTCCTGATCGTCGCTTTCAAGTTGATCAACTTCCTGCTGAAGCTGATCCAGAAGGGCGCCGATAAGACCGGCAAGATCGATAAGACGATCACCAAAACGCTTCTGTACGTTCTCGGCATCGCGCTCAAGGTCGTTACCGTGGTCTGCATCATCGGTTATCTCGGCATCGACACCACCGCCATCACCGCGCTGATCGCTTCCTTCGGCGTCTGCGTCGGCCTTGCCGTGAACGGCGCGCTCGGCAATATCTCCGGAGGCGTTCTCCTGCTGATCACCCGCCCGTTCCGTGTTGACGATTACATCGAGGTCGCCGGTTATGCCGGCACGGTCGAGGACATCCACCTCTGCCACACCAAGATCGTCACGATCGACAACAAGGTCGTCTACGTTCCGAACGGCGTCGCTTCCGGCGCTTCCGTCGTGAACTTCTCCGAGAAGGATCTCCGCCGCGTGGATATCGAATTCGAGATCTCCGAGGAAGAGAACTTCGAGGAAGCGCAGAAGGTCATTCTCGACGTGATTGCGAACCACGAAAAGGTCCTGCAGGATCAGGACAACATGGTCCGTGTCAGCGGTGCGACCGACGACGGCATCGTCCTCGTCTGCCGTGCATGGTGCAAGAGCGCCGATTACTGGGACGTTTTCTTCGATATCCGTGAACAGGTCAAGAAGGGCTTCGTTGCCGCCGATATCGAGAACCCGTACCAGCAGATGGACGTCCGCATCGTCGAAAAGAAACACTGATCCTTATCCGGACCGTAAAAAACCGGAAGGGGCTGCTGCCTAACGTGCAGCAGCCCCTTTTCGTTTGTGAAGAAACCGTAAAAATCGGGAATGCTATTGAAAACCGCTCTGCCGCGTGCTATAATAAACAGGTAACGATGAAAGAAACGGGAGGAGACGCAGGTGACCGAAAAGGAACTGAAACGGCTGACGAGAAGAGAACTTCTCGAAATGCTGATCGAGCAGAGTAAAGAAAACTACCGCCTGAAAAGCGCGTTTGAGAACACGGAAGCAATGCTGAACGACCGTACCGTCAAGATCGAACGGTCAGGAACGCTGGCGGAGGCTTCTCTCGTCCTGAACGGAGTCTTCGACGCGGCGGACAAGGCGGCGGAACAGTATCTGCAGAACGTGAAGCAATACTGTGAGGAAAAGCAGTCGGAAGCGGACCGGATCCTTGCCGAAGCCCGTAAGCAGGCGGAAGAGATCGTGACCGAGGCGCAGGAGCAGCGTGCGGACAAGATCCGCGAGGTCAACGCCTACGTCAGCGGCGTGAACGAGCGTCTGCGCGAATTTTATACCGCCCATCCCGAGACCAGAGCGCTTCTGATCGAGACCGGCGGCATACCGAACGAATGACGGGGGCTGCCGCGGAAACGGCAGTCCTTTTTGCGGAAAGGCGGAAGAAAACGATATGGAACGTAAACCGGCATACCCGGTATGCATTTTTGATTTCGGCAACGTGATTGCACGGTTCGACCCGGCGTATCTCACGTCAGGATACGTGACCGACCCGTCGGACGCGGCGCTCGTCAGGGAGGTCCTTTTTGACCGACGTCTCTGGGATCCGCTCGACGCGGGAACGATCACCGATGGGGAAGTGAAAAGCGCTGCGAAAGAAAAGCTTCCGACTCGTCTGTGGGACGCTTCGGATGAGATCTATGACCATTGGGTGGAGAATCTGCCGCTGATCGGCGGGATGCCGGAGCTGATCGCGGAACTGAAGGCAAGCGGGTGCAGACTGTATCTCCTTTCCAATATCAGCATCGGGTTTTCGGAAAAATGGAAGGACGTGCCGGAGCTCCGGCGGGTGCTGACGGCGTTTGACGGGCTCGTGTTTTCCGGTCCGATCCATCTGGTCAAGCCGTCCCACGCGATCTTCGAGTACCTGACGCGCAGGTATTCGCTTGATCCGGCGCAGTGCGCGTTTATCGATGACAGCCCCCGGAATATCACGGGCGCGGACGCGTTCGGTATTCATGGGATCCTGTTCGACGGGAACGCGGAGGCGCTGTCCCGCAAGCTGTTCCTCTCATAAAGCCCGGGCAACGTTAAAGAAAAAAGCGGTTTTCCGTTCCGATCCCCGGAAGGAAAACCGCCGATCTTTTTTATTCGTCTTTCGTTTTTCCCGCATTCTCTTTTACGGGAAGACGGAACGCGTGCAGGAGAGCGGCAAGGGCAAAAGTGCGGTCCGCGGCGCGTGAAAGCGCAAGGTCCGGCTCTTTTTCCAGCGCCTCCGTTTCCGTCAGGATCCGTCGGATCAGGACGGGAGAAGACTCTTTCGCCGCATAAAGAAGGAGGGAAGCGTCGGACAGGGAAAGGGAATCGACTCTGTGATACAGCGCCTTCTCCGCGCGCCGCAGTCCGTCGTCGGAAAAGCCGCAGAGCGACAGCAGGGGCGGCAGCGTTTTGCCGGAGCGCGGATGCGGCTGCGGCTGACGCGGCAGATCGGGCGTGAAGCCGGACGCCGCGCATTCCTCGCAATAGTACCAGCTGCCGTTTCGTACCAGCCAGCCCGTGACGTCCCCGGCTCTGCCGCGCAGACCGCAGATCTGGCAGGTGCCCCAGAGATAGGCAGGAAGGACCGGAGAGGAATACGGATGCTCCTCGAGAGAGCCGTTTTCACCTCGGAAAAAGGAGAAGAACCGCTCTCTTGCCCGCGCGGCGACCGGAGCGGTCGCCCGGATGGCGCGGTTTTCCGGGAAGAGCGCGGCAAGCCGCTCCGTGACGCCGATCCATTCCGCCGTGGCTCTCGCGGAGCCGCAGACCCGCGTGAGGAAGGGGAGCGGCGCAAGCACGGGCTCCGTGCCGTCGTAGGGAAGACGGTACGCCGCCGAAGCGTCACGGAGAACGGTGCAGGCATATCCTGCAAGATCGGAGAAGGGATAGACGATCGCGTCTTTGCCAGCGTGTTCGGCGCAGGCAGCGATCATTTCCGCGGCGGCAAGAAGGGCGTCGGTTTCCGGGAAACGCTCTCTCTGCGGGTAGGAAAGATCTTCCGGATCAAGGTACGGGGACAGAAAGCCGTGAAGCTCATAGAAGCGCCGTACCGCGTTCATGATCCCGACCGCCCGTTCCGTTTCCCCGGCTTCGAGGAAAAAGAGCAGGAGCTTTTGCTGTTCCCGTACCGTCGTGCGTCCGTCTCCCGTCCGATAGAAGCCGGCAGCGGTTTTCAGCGCGGACAGAGAGGATAACTCAAGGTCTGCCGAGGCGCGGATCCGTTCCGCAAGCTCTGCGGGTAAGGAGGGATGCGGTGCGGGGAGGACGGGACGGTCCGTTCTTTCGGTGAGCGGCAGGAATGCCAGCTCCGCCCTGCTGCGCAGGGGCGCGGCGATGATCCTGATCCGTGTCCGCGGATAAGGGAAAAACAACCGTCCGGTCTCCCGGTTGAAGCCGTATCTGCCGCGGATGTGGAAATATAGGACGCTTTCGCCCCGATAGCGGACGGTCAGAAACGTGCAGGCGTTGTCGTCCGTCGGGTTGAACAGCAGCTCCGCTCCCTCCGCGAGGACGAAGCGGTAGGAAATGCCGCCGGAGGTGCCGCGGATGGTCCGCTCGAACACGGCGTTATATTCGTCGGCAACATCGTGAATCTCAAGATACCGGGCGAAGCCGACCGCGGTCGGTTTTTCATCCGGGGTACGGATCACGCTCCCGTAGGGATCTGTGGTGTCCATCTCGATCGACGCGATCCGCCCGATGCCGGGCAGGGAAACGAGGAGCGTGCCGTCCGGCACGCGGGTCAGCGTGAGGCTTCCGTTCCCGAGGCGTTCGACGGGACCCTCGGCGGAGACACCCCAATAGGGACGCAGAATGATGTCGTTTGGCATGATGTTTCCTTTATTTCGGAAGAGTCAAAGGAATTATAACCGATGGAACGGCGTTTGTCAATACGGCGGGAGAACAAAATGACCGCTGCAAGGCGCAGCGGTCCGGATTAAGATTGTCAGAGCGGGTCAGCGTCCGGGAGCGTTATTTTTCAAACATCCGGATGAGCTTCAGCTTCCACGCGTTCTTCTTCCCTTCGTAGGGATGCTCACGGAGGGGAAGATTCATCCGCGGAGAGCCCGTCAGGACGGTGGTCGGGTGCGTGAATTCACGGAAGCCCCATTCTCCGTGATATGCGCCCATGCCGGAATGTCCGACGCCGTTGAAGGGGACGCCCTTGACGATCATGTGGTAGCAGACCTCGTTGATGCATCCGCCGCCGAACTGCATCGTGGACATCACGCGGTTCGCCCATTTGATATCCTTCGTAAAGACGTAGAAGGCAAGGGGTTTTTCTCTCCTTGAGATCAGGTCAAGCAGATCGCCGACCTCCGCGTCGCGGTAGGTCACGACGGGAAGGAGCGGGCAGAACAGCTCGTGCATGACGATCGGCGCGTCCGCGGGAACGGGATAGAGGATCGTCGGTTCGTAGCGGAGCGAGGAGGGATCCCCGTGACCGCCGAACACGATCAGGTTGCGGTAAGCGTCCGCTTCGTCGCTGCATTTGCGGTACGCCGCGTCGTTGATCAGCTTCGGATATTCCGGATTCTTCAGCGGGTCCTTTCCGATCTGACGGATGAATTCGCTCTTCAGGATGGAGACAAAGGGCTCCGCGATCTCTTCCGCGACCGCGATCTGATTGATATTGATGCAGATCTGCCCGCAGTTGAGCAGTTTGAAGAAGACGATCTTTCTTGCCGCGTCGCGCAGGTTGGCGTCCTTTCTCACAACGCACCAGTTCCCGGTCTCGCCGCCGAGCTCCAGTGCCGCCGGGGTGAGGTTCTTTGCGGCTTCGGTCAGGACGTGCTTTGCGACCCGCGGGGAGCCGGTGTAGAAGATCTTGTCGAAGCGCTCCGCAAGGCAGAGGTCGGCGACGTCGTGCCCGCCCTCCACGACCGTGACGTATTCCTTCGGATAGATCGAGGCGATGAGCTTCGAGGTCAGCGCGCTGCAGTGCGCCGATTTGGAACTGACCTTAAGCACCGCCGTGTTTCCGCCCGCGATGGCGGCGACGAGAACGCCGAGGCAGAGCAGGATCGGAAAATTGAACGGGCTGAGGATCAGCGTCGTCCCGTAGGGCATCTTGTAGACGCGGGTGACGGTGCTCGGAAAGCAGGCGAGCCCGCTGAAATGCGTTTCCGGCTTTGCCCATTTTTTCAGTCCCCGGATCGTCTCGTTGATCTCGAGGATCATCATCCCGACGTCACAGAGATACGCTTCGGCATTGCTTCTGCCGAGGTCGTCCTTCAGCGCGTTCAGGAGCAGGGCTTCGTTTTTTATGATCGCCTTTTTCAGCTTCGTCAGCTGTTCGATCCGGAAATCAAGGTCGAGCGTGGCTCCGGTGCGGAAGTATTCCCGCTGGTCTTCTACTGTTTTTGCGATCGATTCTGCTGTTTCCGCCATGTTACCGTTCCTTTCCCGAGGCGGTCTCCGCCTCTTTCAGACGTTGATTGTACGTGAATTTTTTCTTTTCGATGCCGCGGTATAGGGTGCGTACCGGAGGGCATACCGCCATCAGTACGCGGGACAGGTCGAAGAGGAAACAGGGAGAGATCTCGTCCTTCCCGTGTTCGATCCCCCATACGACCTTTTTCGCCACGGTCTCCGGCTCCTGCACCGGGAAAGGACGGCGGAAGTTTTTCTGATCGCCGCCTCCCGCTTTGAAAAAGTTGGTGTTCGTTGCGGCGGGATAGACGCAGACCAGCCGCAGATTCTTCGGTTTTTCCAGCCGTACCGCGTCCTGAAATCCGTTCAGCGCGAATTTCGTCGCGGTATAGAGCGTGTAGCCCGGCATTCCCATCCTGCCGATGGCGCTGATCGTGGTCACGAAGGTGCCTTTTCTGCCGTTCAGATGCTTTAAGTACCTCGCGTAGGAGTAGATCGGGGAATACGTGTTGGTACGGAAGATCCGGTCGATCCTGTCCCAGTCGGTATAATCGTAATCCTCGATATAGGCAAAACCCGCGTTTGCGTAAAAAATATCGATCTTTCCGAAGAACTCCTCCGCTTTACGGAAGATTTTTTCCACGCCCTCCGCCGTACTGACGTCGCATTCCATCGGGTAAACGCCCTTTATGCCCTTCAGTGCGCTGACGTCGAGCGCGACCGCGAGGATCCGGTTCCCCCGTCCTTTCAGCTGCTTCAGGACCGCGAGCCCGATCCCGGAGCCCGCACCGGTCAGTACGATGTTTTTGTTGTCGATCATCTCAAAAGACCCCTTTCCGTTACGGAACGAATCATAATCACCGTTATCTTTATTGTAGCATGGCAGCCCCGTTCCGTCAAGAGAAGGGCACGATTCTTCAAAGCTTTGTAACAAATCGCGTGAACCGCTTGATTTTCCGCGCGGAACGGTTTATACTGATATCGAAAGGGGGGATACCCTTGACACTTGAATTTCTGAAGGAACGGTTCACCGTCTGCCGCGTCGCGGCGGAGGGAACCCTGCCCGCAGGGGACTTCGTGTTTTACGCGCGGACGGACGCGGAATATTCGCTCGTCTGCCCGACGGAAAACGTACCGGTGAACACTTTGGAACGGGAGGACGGCTGGCGGGGCTTCCGTATCCGCGGGCAGCTCGATTTTTCTCTCGTCGGGATCCTTGCGCCGATCGCTGCGCTCCTTGCGGAGAAACGGATCGGGATCTTCGCGGTCTCGACCTTTCTGACCGATTACGTCCTGTTCCGGGAAGCCGATCTTGCGGCGGTGAAAAGGACGCTCGGGGACGCGGGATACGCTCTGACCGATCTGTAACGGCGCACGGTCAGAAAAGGAAACGAAAGAAAAGGGGTGACCGGTATGGAGAGGATCAGACCGGGGAGGTACCGCCATTTCAAGGGCGGGGAATACGAGGTCCTGTATCTTGCGAAGCACAGTGAAACGGGCGAAGAAATGGTGGTCTACCGTGCGCTTTACGGAGACCGCTCGGTCTGGGTGCGCCCTGCCGCGATGTGGAACGAGACCGTGGAACGGGACGGAAAAATTACCAGGCGTTTTACGCCGATCGGAGGAGAAACGGAATGAACGGACGGACGCAGACCGTAAAACTGACGGAGGATACCTGGTCCTTTGAGGACGGGTTCGTGCGCTATTTCTTGCTCGTCGGGCAAGAGAAGGCGCTTCTCATCGACACGGGCGTATCGGGCGGGGACGTGCTTACGCAGGTCCGGGCACTTTCCTCCCTCCCGGTCGTTCTCGTCAATACGCACGGGGACGGAGATCACACCGCGGGCAACGCCTGCTTTCCCGAGGTGCGGATCATGGCGGCGGATTACGAAAACTGCCGGATGAAAGAGAAGTATCCGTCCTGCGCGCTGAAGGAACTGACCGACGGCGAGATCATCGACCTCGGAGGACGGGAGATCGAGGTGATCGCCGTACCCGGGCATACCGCGGGGAGCGCCGCGCTCCTTGACCGGAGGGACGGGGTCCTGTATTCCGGGGACACCGTACAGGATTCCCATATCTATATGTTCGGCTCGCACCGGGAACCCGCGCGGTTTGCGGCGTCTCTCCGCAAACTGGAAGAACGGAGCGGTTCGTTCGTCCTGATCCGTCCGTCCCACGGCACGCCCGCGCTTCCTCCCGCGCAGATCGGGAGGGTCCTCGACGCGTGGAACGGCGTACAGAGCGGCAGACTGACGGGGGTACCGCAGGAACTGCACGGGAACGAGATCATGAAATACGACGCGGATGCCTGCGGTTTTTACTGCGGACGGACGAAAGAATAACGGAGGGAACGGCGTTGGAAAAGAAATACGTTTTTCGGGCGGAGGCAGAGGTCCTGACCCATGCGGAGGTCGTCGTCTGCGGCGGCGGGACCGCCGGGTCCTTTGCTGCAATCGCAGCGGCAAGAGAAGGGAAGGATACGGTCCTGATCGAAAAATTCGGCGCGCTCGGCGGGACCTCGGTGCTCGGTCTCGTCACGCCGACAATGGCGACGCAAGTGAAGAAGGACGGGGTCACGCGCGACCCGCAGAATTCCTATCTATCCGTTGAACTGGACGCGCGCTGCGCGGCGGAAAACGCGTCGACCCTGCGTGGGACGGAGCGGTATCACGATCCGATCCTGCTCGGCGGGATATTGGAGGAAATGGCGCTCGAGGCGGGCGTGCGGATCCTCTTTTATACCTCGGTCCTTGACGCGGTGACCGAGGACGGAACGGTTCGTGCCGTGATCGTATCCGACAAGGAGGGCATCCGCGCCGTGGAGGGCGACGTCTTTATTGACGCGACCGGTGACGGGGATCTCTCGGTTATGGCGGGCGCACAATGGCGGAGCGGCGCCCCCGGTACCGGAAAGAACCAGCCGATGTCCCTTCGCTATACGGTCAGCGGGATCGATCGCTTCCGGTTCGCCTCGACGGTGACGGACGGCAGCATCCGTCTGCGGGACGGGCAGTTCTGCTATTCCTCCTGCGTGAAGCAGGACGGGGAGCGGGAGGTGGAGCGCATCATGAAGCGTGCGAAGGACGCAGGGGATCTGACGGCGGAGGACCTTGCCTACTGGCAGATCTTCACGCTGCCGAACCGCCCGGATACGATCGCCTGCAACTGCCCGGAATTCTTCGTCCGGGTCAACGGTACGAAGGCGGGCGACCTGACCGCCGCGCAGCTCGACGGAAAGAGAGCGATCCGGCGTCATATGGCGTTTTACCGCAAGTATTTTCTGGGGTTTGAAAATGCGTACGTTTCTGCGATCGCGCCGATGGTCGGGGTCCGGGAATCGCGTGAGATCGTGACCGACCGGGTGCTGACGCTGGACGACGCCTGCCGCTTTGCGAAATTCGGCGATGCGGTGGCGCAGACGAACTATTCGATCGACGTCCACGGCTTCGGGGACGCGTATTCCAACCGCCACGTCGGGAACGGAACGGACGCGGAACCGTGGTTCGAGGTCCCGTACGGCGCGCTGACGGTCAAAGGCTTCCGCAATCTTCTGGTCGCGGGACGTGCGATCGGCTGCGACTTCTTTACCGAGGCGGCGATCCGTATCATCCCGACCTGCCGCGCGACCGGGGAAGCCGCGGGCATCGCCGCGTCGATCGCCGCGGAGCGCGGGATCCACGTCCATGATGTGGACGGAAAAGAGGTCCGCGCGCTCATGATCCGCCGCGGTGCCGATTTCGTCTGAAGGAACGGTGTCCCGAAAGGGAAAAACAAGATATGACCGAAGAACGGAGGTGCTATCCGATATGAAATGTTTTGTCCCCGGCGCGTATCCGACGATGATCACGCCGTACAATTCCGACGGTACCGTGGACCGCGGCGCCGTCCGCGCGCTCGTGGACTGGTACTGGGAAAAAGGCTGTGACGGCATTTTTACGTCCTGCCAGTCCGGGGAGATCCACCTGCTGACGCTTGCGGAGCGTGTTCTTCTCGCGCGCCTCGTCAGGGAGGAGGCGGACGCCCTTGCCGCGCGTGACCCCGGGCGGGTCCCCATGACGGTCGTCGCCTCCGGTCATATCAGCGACGAGCCGGAGCGGCAGGCGGAGGAGCTGAACGCCGTTGCCGAAACGGGAGCGGACGCGCTGATCCTGATCTCGAACCGCCTCGATATCCCCGTAACCGGAGACGAAGCGTGGTGCGTCGGGCTTGACCGGCTGACCGATCGCCTCGATCCCTCGGTCCCCCTCGGAATCTACGAGTGCCCGAGACCCTACAAGCGGCTCCTGACGCCCGCGATGCTGCGGCACTGCACGGCGTCCGGGCGTTTTGCATTCATCAAGGACACCTGCTGCGACGCCGCGGAGATCGCAAGGCGGCTGTCGCTGATCCGTAAAACGGAGGTGCCGGAAGGCGGCTTCCGTCCCATGCTCTTCAACGCCAACGCCCAGACGCTGCTCGATACGCTACGGGCGGGTGCCGCGGGATACTGCGGCGTCATGTGCAACTTCCATCCGGAACTCTACGTCTGGCTCTGCCGGAACTACATAGCCGAACCGGAAAAGGCGCTTCTCGTGCAGCAGTTCCTTTGCTCCGCCGCGTTTATTGAAACGCTGTCTTATCCCTGCATCGCAAAATACCATCTCGACAAAGTCGGCGTCAGAATGGAGCCGATCTCCCGTACCTGCGACGTGACCCGTATGGGAGCGTACGACAGGACCTGCGTCGATTATATGGACGGGCTTGCCGAACATATTCTGTCTCTTCTTTGAGAAAAGCGGAAATATGAGGAGTCCGGAAAGGAAACGAACATGAGAGCAGTCACTGCATGGAACGCGACCCCTTACGTACCGCTTGATCGGGGGGAACTGGAAAACAGACCCTTCCTCTGCCGTCTGGCACCGGGAAAGGATCGTATCACGTTTGGCTGGCTGGACAATGGTTCTCCCGATACGTCTCATTCCTTTTTTCTTAGGAAATACGGGACGGAAACGTGGGAGAAGGTCTTTTCCGGCTGCGCACGGGAGGGAACGGTTACGGGTCTTGAGGAAGAGACGGAATACGAGTGCTTTCTGAAGCGCGGCGCCGACGGGGAGCCAAGCGGGATCCGGCGGTTCCGCACCGACTCCGTTCCCGGCACGGTCGTGAACTATCTGCATCCCGGGGACCCGATCTACCGTTTTTCCGGGCACAGCCTTTGTTCTCCCTGCCTGCTTCGTCTGCCAGACGGAACTCTGCTGTCCTCCATGGACGTTTACGAGGGAGGAAAGGCGCAGAACCTGACGCTGCTCTTCCGCTCGACGGACGACGGGAAAAACTGGCATTACCTCACGGAACTGTTCCCGTGCTTCTGGGGGCAGATGTTTTTCCGGGGCGGCAGGCTGTATATGCTTGCGGTATCGAAGGAATACGGTGATCTTCTGATCGGTGTCTCCGATAACGGCGGCAGGGACTGGACCTCACCGACCGTCCTGTTCCGCGGCTCCTCCTACGTCGGGGAACGCGGTGTCCACCGTGCGCCCATGCCGTTTTGTGAGGCGTACGGCAGGATCCTGACCGATCTGCAGTTCGGTACTTGGAGCACCGGAGAGATGAACGACGCCGTACTTTCCGCGCCCGCGGACTGTGCGGATTATACGGATCCCACCGTATGGAGGCTGACGGACTTTTTCAGATACCGTGAGGAAGCGGCGCGGATCGGGAACGGGAAACCGATGCCTTCCGCGGCAGGCGGGATCGAGGGGAACGTCGTTGTCGCTCCCGACGGGAAGGTGTACGACCTGCTGCGCTTCCGTGACCGGGAGTGTATGCTCCTTTCCGTGGATCCCTCCGAACCCGAAAAGAAGCCGGAATTCACACGTTTCGTTCCAATGGAGGTCACGGCTTCCAAATTTGAGGTGCACAGAGACCCGGTCAGCGGAGACTACTTTGCAATCTGCAGCCGCGCGGTCGACGAACCGAAGACGGTGCGCAACCTCCTCTCACTGTTCCGTTCCCCCGATCTGCTCCGCTGGCGCTGCACCGCGGATCTGATCGACGAAAGGGAAGCGGACCCTCATGCCGTCGGTTTCCAGTATGTGTCGTTTCTGATCGAGGGGGACGACATCCTCTTCCTTTGCCGTACGGCACACGGCGGTGCCTCCAACTTCCACGACGCCAATTACCAGACCTTTCACCGTTTTTCCGATTTCAGGACAGATCGTCCGGTCAGATAACGAACGATCGGAAAAGCCTCCCGAACCCGACGCTTCCTGCGCCCGGTACGGGAGGCTGTTTTTCGTTTTTCCGTTCATCCGATGATCTTCAGCTGTTTGTCGGTCACGCCGTGCCATAGTTCCCTGACGCGGTCACGGATCCGCTCCCGGGAGACCTCCGGCGCTTCGCCGTAGCCCGACGCGATCAGGTCGTATCCCCACAGATGCTCCGGGGTCGTGCAGACGGCGACCGGCCAGCCGTAGGGCGTGCCGTTCTTTCCCGTCCGCTGACGGAAATCGCGGACGCAGAGGTAAAACGACATCTGCAGGTCCGTCAGGACCCCTTCGAAGTTTTTGTCCCCGTCCTTGCCGAAGCCGGCCTTCTGACGGATCTCGTAGGAGAACAGTTCTTTTTCGGTCAGAAACAGATCCATGATCTTTTTCTGACGGAAGGAAGCTTTTTCGTCGTCCCACAGTGCGTCGAAATCGTAGCCGGACCGACGGCAGTTGACGAAATACGGCATCCACTCCTTCGAGACGAAGCCCGCCTTGCGGTCAAAGAACTTCCCGTAGGCGACCTTTCCGCTCCGCGCAATGATCTCACGCCATTCCCACGGGTCCCGCTCCGGGTCACCGCTCCACCATTTTCCCGCCTCGGTATGCTCCTCGGCGGAGAAGCCGGGGACCGAATTTGCAAAGAGCGGCAGGAAGCCGACCTCGTTGACGAAGGAGATCAGCTCCTCCGGCGTCCGTAAACAGCCGGGATCGTTGACCGAAAGACCGTGCATGACCCACGTTCCGTTTTCGTTTCCCATGTCCGTTCCTCCTTTTACAGATCGATCTCAAGACTGACGGGGCAGTGATCGGAGCCGTAGATCCCGTCGTGGATCTCCGCGGAGACCACCCTGTCACGCAGCGTGTCCGAAACGATGAAATAGTCGATCCGCCAGCCCGTGTTCCTTTCCCTCGCGCGGAAGCGATAGGACCACCAGGAATAGCGGTTTTTCTCCTCCGGATGGAGCAGACGGAAGGAATCGATAAACCCGGCGTCAAGGAGCGAGGTCATTTTTTTCCGCTCCTCGTCGGTGAAGCCGGCACTGCGGCGGTTGGTCGACGGATTTTTGAGGTCAATCTCCTTGTGCGCGACGTTCAGGTCCCCGCAGAAAACGACGGGCTTTTTCTCCCGGAGCGCACAGAGATAGGCGCGGAAATCGTCCTCCCATTTCTGACGGTATTCCAGCCGCTTCAGTTCCTCCCCGGAATTCGGGGTATAGACCGTGAGGAACCAGAAGCCGCCGTATTCCAGCGTGATTACTCTTCCTTCGTGATCGTGCTCTTCCATGCCGATGCCGTACGTGACCGAAAGCGGCTCCCGCTTCGTGAAGATCGCCGTGCCGCTGTACCCCTTCTTTTCCGCGTAGTTCCAGTATTGCAGGTACCCCGGCAGATCGAGGGAGACCTGCCCGGGCTGAACTTTGGTCTCCTGCAGACAGAAAAAGTCAGCGTCCAGCGCACGGAAGGAATCCGTAAAGCCACCTTTTTCGATGCAGGCGCGAAGCCCGTTGACGTTCCATGATACCGCTTTCATCCGTTTGCCTCTTTTCCGTTCGTTTTTTCCGTTTTTCTCGTTTCCCAGAAGGCGACCGCGCTCGCGGCGGCGACGTTGAGGGAATCCACGCCGTGAAACATCGGGATCTTCACCGTCTCGTCGGCAAGACGCACGGTCTCCTCCGTGAGTCCCGTTCCCTCGGTCCCGAGGAGGAGCGCCAGACGGTCGGCTCCCTTCAGCCGCGGGTCGTCGATACGGAGGGTGTCATTCTTCAGCGCCATCGCCGCGGTGAGAAAGCCCATCCGCTTCAGGCGCGCCATACCCTCACCGGGCCATTCCGCGGGGCTCGTGCCGAGATAGGTCCACGGGATCTGAAAGACAGTTCCCATGCTGACCCGCGCGGCACGGCGGAGCAGGGGATCGCAGCAGGAAGGAGAAAGGAGGACGCCGTCGATGCCGAGCGCCGCGGCGGAACGGATCATCGCGCCGAGATTCCCGGCGTCGGTCACGTTCTCGAAGACCGCGATCCTCGAGGCGCCTGCGCAGACTTCCTCTACCGTGGGCAGGACGGGCCGCTTCATGACCGCGAGCAGACCGCGGGAGGGGACAAAGCCGGTGACTGTCCCGAACGCGGCAGCGTCCGCGCAGTAGACCGGGATATCGCCGCAGCGGCCGACCGTCTCCGCCGCCGCGCCCGAAAGATGCTTTTCCTCACCGAGTACGGAAAGAGGGACGTATCCGGCATCGAGCGCCAGACGGATGACCGGCTCGCTTTCCGCGATGAAGACGCCGCTTTCCGGATGCTTCCTGTTTTTCAGCTGGTTTTCGGTCAGACGGGTATAAGGATCCAGAGCCGGATCCGAGGGGGACGTGACACGGTAAAATATCGGCATGGCGTTCCTTTCCTTCTTCCGGTGCGTCCGACCGGCTCGTTTGGATCAGTATAGCATATCCGCGGAAAAAAGAAAAGACTTTTTCCCGTTTTTTTTCTTCTCTTTCCCCGGAGTTCCCGCCGGACGTTCCGACCGGGCACCGGAAAAATCGGCACTTTTTTCGGAAAAATAAGGAAAAGCCCTTGTATTATGCTTGTTATGGATGTAAAATACTTTTTATCCGAAACAAAATCTGAATCATACCGGAGGAAACGTATGGCAGGCGGAGGAAGAAATTCGTTGGGCCCGAGAGGGTTCTTAACGGAAGAAGAAAAGCAAAATATGCCGAAGGTGACAAAGGGGCTGATCACGAGGATCTTCTCCTATCTCAAGCCTTATTGGCTTCAGTTCATTTTCGTTTTCATTGCGATCCTTCTCTCGGCGACGGTGGGACTGCTGCCGTCGATCATCACCGGGAAGATCGTGGACCAGGCACTGGTCGGGGAAGACCTTGCGCTCCTGATCCGCCTGCTTCTCATGGCGTTCGGGGCGATCGCGGTCAGCCAGATCATCGGCGTGCTGGAGAACTACATCAACTCGTGGATCTCGCAGCGCATCATCTTCGATATGAAGAACCAGATGTACCGGCATTTGCAGTATATGCCGCACTCCTTCTTCACCTCGGAAAAGCAGGGCGATATCATCACCCGGATGAATACCGATATCAGCGGCGTCAGCTCCGTGATCAGCGGGACGCTTTCCAGCATCGTCAGCAACGTCGCGACGCTGATCACGACGCTCGTCGCGCTGCTGACTATGAACTGGAAGCTCGCGCTCGTCGGTATCGTCGTGATCCCGCTTCTGATCCTGCCTTCGCGCAGCGCCGGAAAGAAGCGCTACGAGCTTCTGACCGAGAGCCAGGCGAAGAGCGACGAAATGAACCAGGTCATCAACGAGACCCTTTCGGTCAGCGGCTCCATGCTGGTGAAGATCTTTACGCAGGAGGAGCAGGAATACGCCAAATTCGAGAAGATCAACAAGGAGGTCACCGATATCTCCCTGAAGGAGCGCCGCTCCGGTAAGGTCTTCTCGGTCGTCATGGGGATGTTCGGTCAGATCGGCCCGCTGCTGATCTACTTCGTCGGCGGTCTTCTGATCATCGGGAAGTACGATACCGCACTGACCGTCGGTACCATTACGGCGACGGTCACGCTGATCAACCGTCTCTACCGTCCCGTCGAATCTCTCCTCAATATCGGCGTGGATTTTACCCGTTCTCTCGCACTGTTCACCCGTATATTCGATTACTTCGACCGTGAAAACACAATCGTATCTCCCGAGAACGGAAAGAAGCCCGACGTCGAGATGCAGCCGATCGTATACGATCACGTCGTCTTCAGCTACGACGGGGAAAAGCCGCTGCTCACCGACGTGAACTTTACGGTTCCGGGCGGAAAGATGTACGCGATCGTCGGACCTTCCGGCTCCGGGAAATCCACGGTCGTCAACATGATACCGCGTCTTTACGACGTCCTCGGCGGCAGCGTTTCGATCGCCGGCGTGGACGTGAGAGATATGGATCTGAAATATCTGCGTCAGTGCGTCGGCGTCGTGACGCAGGAGACCTATCTCTTCAACGGGACCATTCTCGACAACCTGCGCTACGCGAAGCAGGACGCGACGATGGAGGAGGTCGAGGCGGCGTGCCGTATCGCCAACATCCACGATTTCATCACGCATCAGCCGCACGGCTACGATACCGAGGTCGGCAACCGCGGCCTCAAGCTTTCCGGCGGTGAAAAACAGCGTATCTCGATCGCGCGCGTGATCCTCAAGGATCCGAAGATCCTGATCCTCGACGAGGCGACGAGCGCCCTCGACTCGATCTCGGAGAACGCGATCCAGGACGCGCTGGAAAACATGATGCGCGGCAGAACGAGCATCGTCATCGCGCACCGTCTTTCCACGATCCTCAAGGCCGACTGCATCCTCGTCGTCAAGGACGGCGTCATCGCGGAGCAGGGCACGCACGAAGAGCTGCTCGCGATGGGCGGTACCTACCGGATGCTTTACGAGACGCAGTTTCGTCAGGCGATCGATTACGAAGAGCACGGGAACGCGATCGACGTGCAGTCCCTTGCGACGAATTACGACGTGCGCCGGATCACCGAGGCGGATATCACCGACGTTTACCGTCTGTGCAAGACCAACGGCCGCTATTATCGCGCGCTCCGCACCGTACCGACGAGAGAGAGCCTGACCGAGGTCATCAGCGAGATCCCGGGAGACGTCGGGACCGAGAACAAATACTTCGTGGGCTTCTATGATGACGACCGTCTGATCGCCGTCATGGACCTGATCACCGGGTATCCGGATAAGAACGCCGCTTTCATCGGCTGGTTCATGGTGAACGGCGAGATGCAGGGCGTCGGGATCGGCTCCCAGATCTTTGCCGACGTGCGCGCGGCGCTGAAGGGCTGGGGTTACGACCGCGTTTCCCTCGGCTGCGTCCGTGAGAACGAGGAAGCGATCACCTTCTGGAAGGGACAGGGCTTTGAGCCGACCGGAGAGGAAAAGCAGAGCGGCAGACATACCGTGCTGACCTTTGCAAGAGACATCTGATACCATATATTTCCAGTGTCTGCTGCGGAGGCTCAATCCGGTCCCCGCGGCGGGCATTTCTCTTGACATAAGGACGGATAGCGGGTATAATAAAAGAAAAAACGAAGGACGGAAAACGATGATAGAGATCCGGGTGAAGATCGACGAGATCGACTACGACACGCTGTTTGACGCATATTTCGATCAGGTCAGGGAGTCCCTGGCGGAAAGCGGGAATCCCGCCGCGAGTCTGCTTGCGAGGGTGCCGGACGGCCTCGTCCGCGCCGTATGGAACGGGATGAACGACGGTCAGAAGGACGCGGTCGCCGCACTGCTTCTCCGCGCGGTGGCGGAACGGGAGCAGGGAAAGATCATGGCACGCCTGAAGGAAAAGAAAATCAACTTCCGTCTGAAGGAATACCGTGTGAACGCGGAAAAGGATGAATAATCGATAGATCGGAAACAAAAAACGGACCGCAGGACCCGAAAAAGGTCCGTGCGGTCCGATTTGCGTCTGTTAAGGTTCGGAAGGGGATGATTTTCTGCCTGCCTTCTGTATCATGCCGATGATCTGACCGGAGAGAAACACGGTCAGGAGCGAATCCGCAAAGGTCGCGAGCGGCAGATAGGAGAGGGAGAGAAAGAGGACGAGCGCGTCGCTGATCAGGTAGATCAGCCGGATGTCGCAGTCCAGCTTGTGGGAGAGGCTCATGGCGAGGGCGTCGTCTCCGCTCGCGGCGCCGCAGGAGCGCACGCAGATCCCGGTCCCTACACCGACGAAGACGGCGCCGACGACGGCGGCAAGGAGCGGAAGCTCCCCGATCCCCGGAAAAACGCGCGGATACCGCTCGAGGATCGCGTAGAAAACCGAAAAAGAGCCGCTTGCGACTGCGGAACAGAGGATGAACCGTCTGCCGAGGAGCCGCCAGCCGATCAGGTAGCAGATCCCGTCGAGGATCAGGTTGGAGACGGCGGGAGATATGGACAGAAAATGCTCGAGCAGCAGAGAGAGCCCGAGGATCCCACCCTCCGTCACGTCGGACACGGAGTGGACGTTATAAATGCCGAAGGCAATGATCGCGGCTCCGAGAACGTTCCAAAGGAGCATGGAGAGGGTGACGCGGCTTTCCTTGCCTCCGTTTGGTTCCGGCGCTGCTTCTTTACGGTATGGGTCTTTTCCAAAGGTCGTCATGCTGTATCCTCGGTAATCTGCTTGTTTTGACCCTTCCATTATAACAGAACGGAAGAGGATTGTCAAGCCGGCCTCTCCCGGAGGAAAAAACGGAAATTTCAAATTCTTTTTGTTTTTTTGTAAGGTCAGGGCAGCCTTTCCCGACTATATGGGTGAAGACGAAAAGAAAGGAGAAGCCTATGGAAGACGGAACGATCATCGAGTTATACTGGCAGAGGTCGGAGGAAGCCGTTACGGAAACGGAGAAGAAATACGGTGCGTACTGCGGCACCGTAGCCCGACAGATCCTGCACGACGCGGAGGACGAAAAGGAATGCGTCAACGACGCGTGGCTTGCCGCGTGGAACGCGATCCCGCCCGCGCGTCCGTCCTGCCTCCGGGCGTTTTTAGCGAAGATCACGCGCAATGTCGCTTTGACGCGTCTTGAGAAAAAGGGTGCGCTGAAAAGAGGTGCCAAAGCCGTCCTGATCCCGCTGGACGAACTGGAGGAGTGCGTCGGGGATACGGACACGGAGAAGGCAGCGGAGGAAAGAGCACTGGAGGAAACGGTGCGCCGCTTCGTCCGGTCGCTGCCCGAACGGGACGGCAACGTCTTTATCCGCCGCTACTTTTTCGCGGACCCGGTTTCGGAGATCGCGGAACGGTACGGACTCAGCGAGAACAACGTGGCGGTGATCTTATCAAGAACGCGGAAAAAACTGAAAAAAACGCTCATCGGGGAGGGATATTTATATGAATAAAGCAGATCTGTTTCGCGTGATCGGTGCCGTTGACGACGAGCTTCTGGAACGGAGCGAGACCGCTGCCGCCCGGCCGGGGTCAAGGAGACTGCGTACTGCCGCGATCATCGCCGCTGTGTTTGCCGTCCTCGTGACGCTCACCCTCGGCGTATCCGCGGCGTTCGACTGGGACGTGCATCTTCTTTCCTTTCTTCATATCGCCCCGGATCGCGCCGCGCAGCTCCGGGAAGCTGTGACGGTGATCGAAAAATCGCAGACGAAGGAAAACGCGACCGTGACGGTCAGGCAGGCGTTCGGAGACGCGCATACCGCGTATATCGTTGCAGATCTGACCCTGCCCGACGGGGTCCCTTTGGACGGCGGCTTTACGGACGTTATTCTGAAGGTGAAGGCGCAGGGAAGTTATCATTATGACTGCGTGGAACGGAACGAGGAAACGCATACGCTGACGTATCTGATCCGCGTCATGACGACGGAACCGATCCTCGGAAAAAAGATCGGTCTGACGTTTATCGATTACAGACAGCCGGGTTTTTACGAGAGCAGGATCCGGGCGACCTGGGAATTCTCATTCCGTCTGGATTACAGGGAACTGGCAAGAACGGTTGAGATCGGAAAGAACAGCGGAGAACTGACGGTGCGTTCGGTGACGGTGACGCCTACTTCCGTGATCATCCGGGTAGAGGGGCTGCCGCCCGATGCGAGATATCTGGAGGAATACGGCGTGACGATGCGGGACGGGAGCGAACCGGAAATCGAACGGTATCAGATCGTCGGCGGTTTCAGCAGCGATACAGAGACGGAGATCTACGGTCTGTTCCCGCAGGTCATCGATCCGGACGACGTGGCCGGGTTCACTGTCAACGGCGTTTGGTTCCCATTGGAATAACGGCACGGGTCCTTTTGGGGGCGAAGGAAAAAAAGAAATCCTTCCGCCCCCTTGACATTTCGTCCCGTTCCTGCTATAATTGCAATCGTAAAATGGGAATCAGTTTCAAATTATGAGGACGGACGGATGGAGAAAACGGGATGTCACTGCTGAAATGTTCAGGTCTCTGCCTCGGCTACGAGGGGAAGGAGATCCTGCACGGACTTGATTTTGCCGTCGGGCAAGGAGAATATCTCTGCATCGTCGGTGAAAACGGATCGGGAAAATCGACCCTGATGAAGACGATTCTCGGTCTGCAGGCACCGATGGCGGGGAAGATCGAGACCGGAGACGGGCTCCGTCAGAACGAGATCGGATATCTGCCGCAGCAGACGGTCGTACAGAAGGACTTCCCGGCGACCGTGTGGGAGATCGTTCTTTCCGGCTGTCAGGGAAGACGCGGGCTGCGTCCTTTTTACTCGAAGGCGGATAAGAAAGCGGCTGCGGAGAATCTCGAACGGATGGGGATCACCGGACTGAAAAACCGCTGCTACCGCGATCTGTCCGGCGGGCAGCAGCAGCGCGTCCTTCTTGCCCGCGCGCTTTGCGCGACGGGAAAGCTGCTTCTTCTTGACGAGCCGGTCTCCGGGCTTGACCCGAAGGTGACGGCGGAAATGTACCGTCTCATTGCGTCCCTGAACGGGGACGGGATCACGGTCATCATGATCACGCACGACCTCGGCGCGGCGAACGCGTACGCGACGCACGTGCTCCACGTGGGGACGGAGGTCTTCTACGGGACGAAAACGGAATATCTCGCCAGGTTCGGTCTGCCCGAGGCGGGCCGGGGCGGGGAAACAAACTGATAAGCAATATATGAAATACCCTCCCGATGGACGTTCGGATCCTTTCGGGAGGGTATCGTTCGTTATGGCTCTTGACCGGACGTCAGAAGCGCGGTCCCGCGTTCTTTGCCGTTTCTTCGGGGAAGCCTTCGTCCCCGGGACGCAGATTCAGGATATTGTCAAGGAATTCCACTTTGCGGTATCCTTCGTCGACCTGATTGTGGTAGAAGAGCGGTGCCACGGCACCCCAGATCACGTTGTTCCTGACCGTGATGCCTCTGCTCCCTTCGTCGAGGTAGATCCCGCCGGGGAAGGGACCCTTGTCGGCGTACTGTTTTCCGTTGGGCAGCCCGAGATGACCGACCTGATAACCGGCGATCGCGAGCGTGGTGCAGCCGGGTCCGTCGTAGCCGCCGGAATTGCCGATGCAGTTGCCCTCGATGACCGTACCCTCCATCGCGCCGAGCGTATAGACCGCACCGCCGTCGTATAGGGTCATCATGCAGCGCGTGAAGCGGTTGAAGGAGACCGTGTTCCCGGCGCAGACCGATGGGGTCGTCCACGGGGTCGGGCGGTAGGGACCGGCGGCAACGTCACTGTTGCCCCAGCCCCAGCCGACGCTGACGCCGGTATAGGGGACGTCGTGGATATCGTTATGGACGACGGTGCAGTTTCTGACGTACCCGAGCAGGACCGCCGCCGTGCTGAAGAAGTCGCGCCCCGTATTGCAGACGGTGCTGTCGGTGAGGCAGATCCCGCTGACCGTTTCACGCAGGTCGGAAGGATGGTGAGAGCGGATCCCGCCGATGTCGCCGACGGTCATCGCTCCCGCACCGGTCTCACGGAAGGTACAGTGCGTGACCGTGCAGTCCTCCGCACCGAACTCAAAGGAGAGCGCGGTGGAATCGAGGCAGGTAAAGACGCAGTCCGTAAAGGTGACGTTTTTCGCGGCGATGACGCGGACCGTGCCCGGGAGCTTGAGGTTATCGAGTTCAAAGGGCTTTTCGTACTGCGGCATTTCGGTTTCGGAGCCCTCTCTCGTAAAGCCTGCCTGCAGATCGGAGTGACCGTATTCGTTCGGACGCAGGAAAGAGGTACACCGGAAGGTGAGACCGCGGAAATGCAGATCACCGACCTTTTCTTCGACCGTTCCTTCGATCAGGAACAGCCGGTCGGTCAGAGGCAGCTCGACCGTGTGTCTCGCCGGCGTGTCGCCGGGCGCGAGCATGAGCCAGAGCTTCTTTTCGGTCCGGTCAAAATACCATTCGCCCGGCTGCTTCATCTCTTCGAAGACGTTTTCAAAGCAGGTGGGGCAGCCGCCGATGCTGACACCTCTCATCTCCCGGGATACGTCAAAGGGGACGCGGAGCGGACGTATGACCGTTTTTCCGTCGGCGTTCCGCTCGACCGAACGGATCGGGATGACGTGATGCGTCCAGCCGACGTTGAAGATGATCTCCACGTCGCGCGGGTTCTTCCACGTGAGGGGTTTCGGATCGTCGGTGACGAGCCCCGTGACCTCTCCGTTTTCTTCGTAAAAATCGCAGTTCCCGACCGTCAGATCCCAGCCGTGCGCGGTGATCGGCTCGGTCGAAGGACGGCAGGCAAACTTCCCGTCAAGGAAGAGGGTGCGGGTGTAGTGCGCTTCCGGTACGGATGCATACCACAGACCGTTCCCGGCGCTGCGGAAGTTTGTGACGCGGATCCCGCCGGTGATCACGGCGCCGGGTCCGCCCTCCACAAGCGTTTTTCTCCCGCGGAGCAGCTCAGCGTCAAGGACGGCGGGCCGTGTCATAAGGACCTCACCCTCCACGCGGAAGGTCAGATCCTCTTCCGGGGCAAGGACGGTTTTTGCGTATCCGAAGGCTTCTTCGGGCGAGCCGAATCCGCCTTTTCCGATCAAAACGGTTTTCAAAATGTAATTCCTCCGATCATACGGTGAATGACGTTCCGCGCACGGGACCCATTTATCGGTCCGGTGCCGCGGGGCGTTTTATCAGCCGCGTTACTTGATTCATTATATCACCGAGCGTGAAAAAACAATCGCGTTTTCCGAAAAAGGAACGCAAAGGCGTTTTATTCCTCCGCGGTCTTCCGGAGTGTGTCTCCGGTCAGACGGAAGGTCGTCCATTCGTCCATCGGCTCTGCACCGAGCGAGAGATAGAACCCGATCGCCGGACGGTTGCGGTCGAGGCACCACCATTCGAGCCTGCCGCACCCGCGCTCGACCGCTATGGAAGCAAGAGCGCGGATCAGCCCTTTCCCACAGCCTCTGCCCCGGTATTCCGGCAGAACGTACAGATCCTCCAGATAGATCCCGGCTCGCCCGAGAAAGGTGGAAAAATTATGGAAGAACAGGGCAAACCCGACCTCCTTCCCGCCGCAGAGCGCGAAGATCACTTCCGCCTTCCGCTTATCGAAGATCCATTCCTCAAGCAGCGCCTCGGTGGCGACCACCTCGTCCGCAAGACCCTCGTATGCCGCGAGCTCCCGGATAAAGCGCAGGATCAGCGCGGTATCCTTCCGTTCCGCGTATCGGAAATCCGTCTTTTCCACTGCTGCTTCCGTCATTGTGAAAGCCTCCTTACAGTTTTGATTCACCGTCTGCATGACTGCCGCCTTGACGGAAATGAAGATAATCGTAGAATTTTCTGACCGCGAGAGAAGCGGTCTTCATATCCCGCAGCACGAAGACCATGTTGCGGTAAGCGGGGACGTCGAGCTGTTTGGCAACGATCCGGTACGGGACGCGCTCGAGGATCAGCTCCGGCAGGATGCTGACGCACATCCCGCTTTCCACCATAGCCATCGCAGCGTAATCGTCGCAGGTCGTGAACTTCACATTCGGCGTGATCCCCGTACGCTCGAAGATGCCGGAGATCTCTCCCTTTTCTCCTTTCTGATAGAGCATGAAGGGCTCCGCGGCAAGAGCAGCGACCGGAACGCGGTCGAGCGCGGCAAGCGGATGCCCTTCCGGCAGAACGGCGAGCAGCTTGTCCTGCTCCAGAAAATGGGTCTCAAGGTCGGGATGAACGGGGAAGCGGAGGAATCCGCAGTCGGCGCGCCCGGTCAGGATCAGGTCTTCGACCTCGGCGTAGTCACCGACGAAGATCTCGTAATCCACGTTCGGATAATCACCGCGGAAGGCGCGGATGATCCCCGGCAGCCAGTGGGTCGCGGCGCTGGAGAAGGTCGCGATCGAGATATGACCGGAGCGCAGACCGTTCAGCGCGTGGACCTGATCGGTCAGCTTTTCATATTCGTTCACGACGCTTTTTGCGAAGGGAAGGAGCTTGATCCCGTCTCCGGTCAGACGGACGCCGCCCTTCCCGCGTTCGAGCAGGACCACGCCCCATTCTGCCTCGAGATCGCCGATCATCCGGCTGATGCCTGACTGAGAATAATTCAACAGTTCCGCTGCCTTCGTGAAGCTGCCGTATTCCGCGGTTTTGACGAAGGCGAGGTGCTTCTGGATATTCATATCCATAAAATAAAACTCCAATCATGACAAAATGTGATAAAAAAGATGAAAAACATTCGCTTTTCAAATATCTTTATCTATGATACAATAAGTCATTCCAAAAATCAAGGAAAAATGCAAAAAAACTTTTTTTCTTTTCCGGAGGAACATATGAACGCATCGGAAGTCATCGTATTCGCAATCTATCTTCTCGGTATGCTCGGCGTCGGCGTCTTTTTCTTTATCAGGGACAAAAACGGGGGAGAGAAGACCTACTTCCTCGGCGGACGTCAGATGGGGGCGTGGGTCACCGCGCTTTCGGCAGGCGCCTCGGATATGAGCGCCTGGGTCCTGATGGGTCTCCCGGCCGCGATTTACGCGCTCGGCGTCGGCCAGGTATGGATCCCGGTCGGTCTCGCCATCGGCTATACGATCAGCTGGCTGGTCGAGGCGCCGCGTCTCCGCCGCTTCTCGATCGTCGCGGACGACTCGATCACGATCCCGCAGTATCTCACCAACCGTTTTCTTTCCCGTTCGAGAGCCTTGCAGGTCATCTGTGCCGTCGTCTTTCTCGCGGCGTATACCGTGTATTCGGCGTCCAGCATCAAGGCTTGCGGAACGCTGTTCAATACCGTGCTCGGCATCGATACCACACTTGCGATGTGTCTCTCCGCGCTCGTCATCGTCGGCTATACCTTCCTCGGCGGGTTCTCCGCCGTCTGCTGGACCGACTTTATTCAGGGGATGCTGATCCTCTTCGCGATGATGCTCGCTCCGATCTTTGCCGCCGCTTCGCTCGGGTCCTTCGATTTCGGTTCGATCTCCTCGGCAACGCCCGGCTTCTGGAATCCTTTCTCCAGCTGGAAGGATATCGCCTCCGGTCTCGGCTGGGGCCTCGGCTATTTCGGTATGCCGCATATCATCATCCGCTATATGTCCCTGAGATCCCAGAAGGAACTGAAAAAATCCGCGAAGATCGGTATTTCGTGGACGGTGATCATCGTCGTGATGGCAGCCGTCATCGGCATCATCGGACGGATGTTCCTCGGCTTCGACGCGGAGATCCAGTCGAACGAGACGGTCTTCATTGAGATCGTCCGCCAACTGTTCCCGGGCATCATTTCGGGCGTTCTTCTCTCCGCCGTCCTTGCCGCGTCCATGAGCACCGCGGACAGCCAGCTGCTTGCCGCGTCCTCCTCTTTCGCGAGCGACGTCTATAAGCCGATCATCCGCAAGAACAAAGCGGGTGACAAGGAACTGCTCTGGGCGGGCCGCATCGTCGTTCTCGTCGTTGCCGTCGTTGCGATGGTCATCGCACTGACGCCGGGTGCCGGCTCGATCATGTCTCTCGTATCGAACGCGTGGGGGCTCTTCGGCGCCGCCTTCGGTCCCGCGATCATGCTCAGCCTCTTCTGGAAGCGCTTCAACTTCGCGGGCGCGATCGCCGGGATCCTTGCGGGTGCCGCGACCGACGTGCTCTGGCTGATCTTCCTCTCCGGCTTCGGTCTGTACGAGATCATTCCGGGCTTTATCGTGGGTCTTGCCGCAGCCGTGATCACGACGCTCTGCACGAAAAAGCCGTCGGATGAGGTCGAAGCGCTTTACGAGAAAGCGGTCGCTTACGAGGATTGAATCCCCGTTTGAACGAAATATGTATGCCCGGTCGGTTCCGTGAGGTTCCGGCCGGGCGTATTCGTTCGTATGTCAATTCGTTTTCGTGCCGAAGAACGCGTCGTTGAAGGCGTCGCAGCGCTCTTTGTGCATCCGGATCAGTTCCGCCGTTTCGGGGCGGGAATCCGCTTCGTAATCCTTGAGCAGTTCACCGAGGGGATAACTGACGCGGATATACGCGGGATAATAGGCGTTCACGAGAAAGTTCAGATACTTTACCATACGGAAGCTGCCGTAGAGACGGTAACTGCTTTCCCCCGTCCACTGTTCCATGACGGCGCTTCTTCCGGAAAGGATCGCATCGCGGATGCTCTCCCAGCTTCTGTCCTTCGCAAGGACGAGCGTCGAGCCGGTCGACGGGTGGAACTCGTCTCCTGCGTCCGCTTCGTGCGTGTCGCTGCTGCCGACGAACGGGACTTCAAAGCCGCGCGCCCGTTCCTCATAATAGAGGGCAGCGGTCAGGTTGGCGTCCTCACTGGATCCGCAGTTGAATTCGAGACAGTCGTAAATCTTCCGCTCATGGAGCAGCCTCGTCAAGGGCAGAGGCATAAAATAGACTTCATTCCAGATCCAGAACGGGTGGGTCAGGACCGACAGCCCCTCTTCCTTTCGGATCTGCTCCGCGATCCAGACGCGGCAGGCGTAGTTGTAGGGGTCGATGCCCTCCGGGATATCGAGTGTTTTCTGCAGGGCGGCGATCTCTCCCAGCACCTCTTCGGAATGTTCGTAATACCGGTCGTTGACGCTGTGCTTTCCGCCGACCGAAACGACGTGGATGAATTCGCTCGGTACGTGGACCTCTTCACCGGGGAGCAGCGTAAAGAAATCGGGCAGCTTCTTCAGCGTTTCGTTTGCCTGCTCATAAGAATGATGCCAGTAGTGATTGGTGATCGCTCCGAAGGCGTGTCCCGCCCTGACCCAGTCCGCGATCAGACCGGGGTTCGATTCGTGCCCGTCGGAATCCCAAGTGTGCGCGTGGAGGTCCCCCTTGAAGACCCTGAGACCGAACAGATCGGGTTCCACGGCGAAGACCGAAAGGGTCGGGAAGCGCAGAGGGTCCCTCTTCATCGGCGCGTGCGCGGAACGGTAGGGGGGATTGTAATGCGGATTGGTCGAATACTGGAGTTCCTCCGGCAGATTGATCTTCAGCACGTACTGCTGCTCGGAAGGAAACGTCACGGTGAATTTCAGGCAGCCGTTTTCGGCGCGCAGGGTCAGGCGGGTCCTCGCAGGGGAAATATAATTTCCTTTTTCGTTCAGGACCGTGTTCGCCGTATCGGCGCCGAAAATATCAAGGGCAAATTCATATCCGTCCGGAAAACGGGCATTCTCTCCGCGGGGAGTGACCGTGATCTCGGTCGGGACGCCGACGCAGACGACGGAGGGGGTGACGCGGTAGTCGTCAATATTGTATCTTGCCATGTTCCGTATCCTCTTTTCTGTCTTTCTGTCAGTTTCGTTTCATCAGGTCCAGCAGCGCTTCACCGATCCGGTCGGCGAGCCAGAGATGCCCTTCGGCGTTCGGATGGCAGCCGTCGATCGTCATGACGGTGTGATCGAAGCCTTCTGCGCCGTACAGATCGAGAACGGGGATGCCGTAAAGACCGGCGACGCGGACGGTTTCCGCCGCGTAGTCGCCGAGGGTGTGCCCGTTATAGTTGACGGCGGATGTCGGGTGATCGTTCGCGTCGTTGAACGCTTTTCCGCCGTAAAAATTCCCGTGCCCGAAGTGGCGGTAGGGCGTGACGAGGAGCGTCGTGCCGGGAGCCCGCTTTTCGGTGACCGTGCGGCAGAGATACCGCAGGGCGTTTGAAAAATAGGAGAGATCGTCCTCTTTCCCGTCGGGCGGCTGGATCGGTTTGTCGCTCCAGAAATAGTCGTTCGTCCCGCCGAAGACGACGGCGTAATCCGCGCCATGGATCAGACCGGCTCTGTCGACGTAGGCGTTCAGGTTATCGTTGTTGAGCCCCGCTCTCGCGACGAGCGTCCCCGTGATGCCCTGATTGTCCTCGGTAAAGCCGAGACGTTTCGCGAGCACGGTGGGAAAGCGGTCAGAGCGGTCAGGGAGCGCGTACCCGAGGGTAATGCTGTCTCCGAGGAAGGTCACGGTGATCTGCTTTCCGGTTCCCGGTTTCGGTTCCATAAGTGCCTCCATCATGACCGGACGGATCCGGTCGTTTTCTGAAGTTATCTTATCACACGGAAGACGGATTGTCAAGACAAAACGGAGCGGGAAAGAAACCGATCCCGCAAGGAAGCCTTTTTTCTCGTGCGGGGCTTGATTTGACGGACGGGGTGTGTTACAATAAGAAAAAATACGAACCCGAAGAGAGGAAACGAATATGGAAAAACGTATCAAACGGCGTTCCGAGAGCAACTTCGGCCTTCACTTCGACTTTCACGCAAGTCCTTCGGGCTGTCCCCGTCCGATCGGCGAGACGCTGACCGAGGAGGAAATCCGGGAGATCTGCACGCTCCTGCGTCCCGATTTTCTGCAGATTGACTGCAAGGGCCATCCGGGCTGGGCTTCTTATCCGACGGAGGTCGGCAACGCGATGCCCGCCTTCAAGGGCGATCCGCTTGCCCTCTGGAGAAAAGTGACCGCGGAGGAGGGCGTTGCGCTCTATCTCCATTATTCCGGCGTGTTCGATATGAAATACTGTCAGGAGCACCCGGAGGCGGCGGTCATGCGTTCCGACGGTTCCCGTGCGGAGAATGCCGCTCCTGCGGGACCCTATGCCGACGAGGTCCTGATCCCGCAGCTGACCGAGCTTGCGCTGAAATACGGCGCGGACGGCGCCTGGGTGGATGGGGAATGCTGGGCGACCGAGGCCGACTTCGACCCACGAACCGTCAGCGCGTTCGAACGGGATACCGGGATCGACCTCGGCGGGAAGCTCCCGGTGAACCGGAACGACCCGTATTTTGAGGAATACCGGGAATACTGCCGGGGACTGTTCCGTTCCTACGTCCGTCATTACGTGGATGCGGTACACGCCGCGGCGCCGGGGTTCCAGATCGCGTCGAACTGGGCGTATACGGACCATATGCCGGAGGCGGTCAGCGCAGACGTGGACTTCCTTTCCGGGGATTTCAATCCGGAGAATTCGTTCCATTCCGCCCGCTACGCCGGCCGTGCGATCGCGCAGCAGGGAAGGACCTGGGACCTCATGGCGTGGAACTTCCGTCACGGGGCGGGGATCAGCGTGCCGAAGCATCCGGCACAGATCATGCAGGAGGCGGCGTCCGTCATTTCCCTCGGCGGCGGCTTCCAGAACTATATCACGCAGTACCGTGACGGCTCCCCGCGGATGGAGCAGATCCGCCGGATGAAGCCGGTCGCCGATTTTATCCGCGCAAGGCAGGACTATTGCTTCCGCGGACGGGCGGTGCATCAGGCAGCGGTGCTTCTCTCCACCTTTGACCGCCACCGCGAATCGGGATCGCTTTTCTCCCGCAGCGGTTGGGAAAAGATCATGGGCATGACCGTACTTCTCTGCGACGCAGGCCATTCGACCGAGGTCGTTTCAGAGCATACCCTTGCCGGGCACTGCGCGGATTATCCAGTGATCGTCGTGCCCGAGCTATACGCGGGACTTGCGCCCGAGACCGTGCGGGAGCTTCTTGCCTACGCGGATAACGGCGGCAGCCTCGTCCTTACCGGTTCTCATACCTGCCGGATCTTCTCGGAGGCGGGGCTGCCGTTCGGGGTCGGGGAGCAGAAGAACGACTGGCGTGCCGTCACGACGGCGGGCGGTGCTTTCGGCGCGATCTCGAATGCCTGCGCGATCCGAATGAACGGAGGGACCGGGCTTGCAGCGATCGCGGACGACGCGAAAGCACCGCAGGAGACGCTTGCCTCGGTGTTCGGATACGGGAAAGGAAGGATCGGTCTGATCGGTGCCGATCTCGGTCTGTCCTATCTGTCACACGCTCAGTTCTTACATAAGGCCCTGATCCGGGAGATGCTTTCTCTTCTGTACGTTCCGTCGGTCCGTCTCGTATCCTGCGAGGGGACGCTCGAGATCACCGATCTGCGCAAGGACGGGAAGCAGATGATCCAGCTCGTCAACGCGAACGGAGGACACCGCGATCCTTCATCGGCGACGGAGGACGCGATCCAGCCGTGCCGGGAGATCGTCCTGTCGGTCGCGGCGGAAAAGAGACCCGCGGCGTTCATCCTGCGCCCCGAAGGAAGGAAACTGCCCTTTGAATGGAAGGACGGGCGGGCGGAAGTGCGCGTGGATCGCGTCGATTATCACGAGATCGTGGAAACGGTATATTAAGACGGCAAAAAGGAACTGACAAAGATGAAAAAACGGAATTACCGCGCGCTGGCGCTCTGCCTCGTGCTGCTCGGGGTCCTTCCTCTGACCGGATGCGGCGGAGAAGGGGGAAAACCTGCCGGGACGGAAGGAACGTCGGAAACCGCGTCTCCGGGTACGGAAGCACCGACGGAAAAAGAAACGGTGCCGGAGCCCGCTCCCGAGCCGATCGAAAACCTCTTCGTGCCGGAGGAGGCGATCAGCGGCTGGATCAACGGGGAAGGGACCAAAGCCGAGACGTCGGCGTTCTGTACGACACCGCTTCTGTACGTGGATCCGGGAGACGTGATCACCTTCGGCGCCGCCGTTCCGTGGCAGGGATGGCACGTGGTGACGCTCGATTTCTCCGAGGAATACCGGGGCTCGGCGTCGAATGGGAGCGGTCTGACGCTGACCGAAGCGATCGACGACGACAGCGTGATCTTTTCCTATACGGTCCCCGACGGGATCGGGTATCTTCGCCTCGTCTGCGATACGAAATACCGTGACTGCTACCTGATCACGAAGAACCGTCCGTTCACGGCGAGTGAATACCGGGATTTCTTCGGGATGGAGCAGCCGGCAGAAGAGACGGTCGGGGTGGATACGGACAGCGTACTCTATCGGAAGAGCGCTCTGTTCTGCGGAGACTCGATCGGGTACGGTCACTGTGACGACGCGAAGCACCGCGCGTGGGCAGGCAGGATCGGCGAGACCTACGGGATGCGCTACGACAACGTCGCCGTCAGCGGCTGGGCGCTTTCCGATGTGCGCGGAGAGGGCGGGCGGATCATCCATCAGATCGAGGCAAAGAAGGGGACCGACTACGATTACGTCATTATCGAGGGCGGTGTCAACGACGGGATGGGGATCAACGACAGCGTCAGCGCCTCCGCGGTGACCGGGATCGCCCCGGTCGGCGTGATCAGCGATTCCTTCGATCCCTCGTCGTTTGATAAAACCACCTTTGCCGGTGCGCTGGAAGAGATCATTTGGTACGCGAAAAACACGTGGAAGGACGCGAAAGTCGGCTATATCATCACGTTCCGTATGCCGCGCTACGCCGGCTACGGAAAACTGCGCGACATGGAGGAATACTGGCAGACCGCGCTTGAGATCTGCGAAAAGTGGGACGTTTCCTGCCTCGATCTCTATCACGACGCATACCTGAACGACGAGCTTCTTGCCGTCAATACCGACCGCTGCTCTCCCGACGGGGTGCATCCGAACGCGAAAGGCTATGAGATCCTCGCGCCCGTGATCGCGGAATGGATGGAGGGTATGGCGCAGACCGGACACAGTCACCCTTGATAACGAACGAAAAAGCCGCCCTTCGGAAAGGATCTTGCGTATCCTTTC
>JAZLIW010000154.1:0-4208 GCA_045617585.1 Eubacteriales bacterium | reverse complement strand
GGGAGCAAGCCCCCGCCCTACGGTGAAGGAGGCGCGGCTGCGCCTTAAGGATCGGAATACGTTCGTTGGCGGCGGGAGCAAGCCCCCGCCCTACGGGATTGCGGGCGCGGCTCCGCCTTACGAATCGGTACGCGCTCGAGGCGGGGGGGGGAGCAAGCCCCCGCCCTACTGCGGTTATGCGCACGGGTCGCCTTTGGGGAACCGATCCGCCTTACGGAGCAGCATACCGATCGGCAGCCGCGTTATTCGCGCCGCGGGGAAGCGGGGCACTTATTCACTATTCACTATTCACTATTCACTATTCACTTCACCCTTCCGCCGTCAGCCCATCGTCCTCCCCGATGCTCACGCATTCCCGAATGTTCACGCATTCCCGAATGCTCACGCATTCGGGAAAAGACGACGCGAGGAAGGAGAAGCCGCCGAGGAGGGCGGAGAAAGCGGCGAGGAGGCGGACGTAGGCGGAGGACGAAAGCGCGCGGGCGGAGATCAGAGCGTCGCCGGAGCAGAGGCGCACCGCGGGCGGAACGGGCGCGCGTCCGGCGCGGAACTCCGCCGTCACGAAGCGGGCGAGCGTCACGGCGAGGACCGACGCGGCGGCGCAGACCACGTCCTCCCCTTCCGGCGCGAACCCGGCGTGCCCGGCAACACGGAGCGTGATCCCGCGGACCGCCTGATCGGCAAAATAGCTGACTTCGATCATACGTCCCCCTCCCCCGCGGCGCGGCGGCGGGCAGAGGAGGTGGTCGGGCTCTCCTTCGCCGACGCGGGGAGAGACTGCGGGCGCGTTCCGTTCCGCGCTTCCCCGCTTCGTACCGAAGCGATCCGTTCCAACGCCGCCCGTTCCGCTCCGGCATCCGCGGCGCTCTCCGTCACGCGGCGGACGACCTGTTCCTTGCGGTCGAAGTCCATCATATCGAGGCAGGCGAGCGCCTGGGAGGCGCGGGAGGGCTCGAAGAACCCGGCGGTATAGAGCTGGAGCGCGAGCTCGTTGCGGCTCATGCGGGAATAGGGCGACGCCTTTTCGGCGGTGATCTCCAGATCGAAGGTCGGGTGCCGGACCCCGCCGCCGACGCCGAGCGCCGCCTCGATCGCGCGGTTTTTCAGCCGCTCGTTCGTGTAGAGGAAGAAGCGCTCCTTCCCCGCCGCCCCGGTGACGCGGAAGGCGCGCGGGAAGGAATAGAACTGTCTTATCAGCTCGATCACAAGCTCGCAGACCTGTTTGAACGCCCGGAACGCGCCCTTGTTCGAGGTACGGGAGAGCTTGGAGGACGCCTCCTGCAAAGCCGCGATCGCCGACGCGGCTGTGACGCCCGAGGTGCCGCCGTTCGAGACGTCGCGGTTCCCGGTCGTCTCCTTCAGCTCGTCCACCTTGGCGTTCATGAGCTGCGCGTAGATCGCGGGGAGCGGGTACTGCGTGACCGGAACGACCGAGTCCTGCCCGAGGCTCCCGTCCACGTGGATGAAGTCGTTTTTCAGGTCGGCGAACTCCTCCTCCCGGACCGACCCGTCCGCGCGGATGAAGTAGCGCGGCCGCGCCGAGGTCAGCAGATTGCGCATCAGCGCCTGATTCCCGCGGTCGACGTACGCCTGCGCGTCCTTGCCGATGTCGATGTAGCCGAACCCGGCGGGCGTCCCCTCGATCGGGAACAGCACGTCGAAGACGAACGGGTACTTCCCGTGGTCGTAGAGCCCCGCCTCATTCAGCGGCGGCGCCTCCCCTCCGTCGGCGGAACGGCGGGGCGCCCGGTCGTTCTCGGTCGCGTAAAGCACCGTGTCCCCGACGAAGCGCGCGTAGTGGAGCACCGTGCGCCGCCCGGCACGCTTTTTGTAGTACCAGTCGACGACCTCGACCTTTCCCGCCGTGTCCACCGTGTCGTCGTAGAGATATTTCGCGGTCCCGACCGTCTCCCCGACCGGAATACGGTCACGGAGCGCGGGATATTCCTCCTTCAGGCGGTCGGCGTCGGTCAGCGTGACGCAGAACAGATCGCGCGACTGCTGGATATCGGTGATCCCCGGCTCCCAGTAAAGGTTCAGCAGATCCACCTTCGTGACCGTCACGTCCCCGATCCCGTTCTCCGCCTCCGGGTCCCACGTGACGCCGAAGCAGCCGCAGCCCGTCTTCATCTTGTACATCTGCTCGTCCGAGTAGGTCGCCTCGAACCCGCAGCGGTCGAAGATCACGGGCAGGATCGCGGAAAGCAGCTCCGCCTCCGCGCGGTCCGCCTCCTCCCGCGGCAGAACGTTCGCGTGCGGGAAGCTGTCCATCGCGTCCGCGTGCTTCGAGAGGATGCAGTTGAGCAGCCAGCCCGAGGTCGGCTCGATCTCGTCCTTCCGGTCGCGCATCGCCGCCCAGTGCCGCAGGCGGTACCACGCGTCGTTCTCGACGATCTTGCGGTCGAGCATCGCCTTGCCCTGCTTGTATATGAGCAGCCTGCGCCGCGCCTCCGCGATCTCCTCCCGCCCGATCCTCGGACGGGGACCGCCGTCCTCCGGTCGGGTGCCGTCCTCCTGCGGAGCAGCGGGCAGAGTGTCCCGCGCGGGCGTTTCCCCCGTGCCGGCAGCGGTACCGTTTCTTTCGATTTCCGTGTTTTCCGTGTTTTCCATATCGTTCCTTTCCGTCAGGTCTCATTCGGGTCATCAAACCGGACGCGCGGCTTTTCCCGTCTCGGGAGGAGCTCGCTTTCCGGGATATCGAGCGCGAAGCAGCGCGGGTCGGACGCGTAATCGTTCCGCCGCTTCGCCGTCCTCGGCGCGATCGGACGCGCCATGCAGAAGTAGCGCGCCTCGTCGGCGGCGTGATCCTCCCCGTCCGAGTCAAGGTCCTCCGGCCGGTGCGCGTCGTAGCGGAGGAGGGGCAGCGTGCGGATGAAGGCGCGGCAGTTGCGGAACACGTAGAGCATCGGGAACCCGTTCCCGTCGAACGCCAGCCGGTAGTGGAGCTGCATCCAGCCCGGAATCCGCTTGTGATCCCCGGGGCGGAAGTACACGCCGTACCTTGCGGCGGCGTCGGCGATCGATTCCCCGGTCTCCGCGTCCCAGATCGCCGGGTCCGCGATCCCCGTGATCTGACGCCCGCGCAGCCACGGGTGCGTCCGCTCGGTCTCCGCGATCGCGGCGAAGACCTGCGCCGGGGTCTGCCGCACGCCGACGTTCGGCTCCCCGGTGCTGCCGTAGTTCTCGAGGATCCGGTAGGCGACCCCGTCCGGGTCCACCGCCCACCACCCGCACGAGTACGGGCGGTGATACCCCCAGTCGAACGAGCGGTAGAGCTTCCAGTCGGCGGGCGGCGGGAACGGGTCGATCACGTGCGTCCCCACCCGGTCGGCGTAGTGCGACGGGTCGTCCCGGAATTCCTCAAAGAACTGCCCCTCGAAGACGTCCCACCGCCCGTACAGCCACGCGTCCCGGAGCTTCTTCGGCAGCGCTTCGAGCTGCTTCACGTACTCCGGCTGCGCTTCGAGCAGCGCCCGGTTGTCCCCGACCAGCGCCTGGATGAATTCGTAATCGCGCGGATCCTCCCCCTCGACGTACCGCCGGTCGATGAAGATCCGCTTGATATAGTCGTGCCCCGCGCCGCCCGGATTGCACGTATAATACACGCGCTTCGGGAAGGCGTTCACCCCGCGCACGCACGCCGTGATCGCCTTCATCTGGTATTCGGTGAGCTGCGTCGCCTCGTCGACGTACACGACGTCGTATTCCGTGCCCTGCAGCCGCTCCAGATCCGCGTCCCGCGAGCAGTACTGGAACCGGATCGTCGACCCGTTCACAAAGGTCAGCGTCTTGTCCTTCTCCGTGTACGCGGCGACCCCCGCGGTCTCGCTCTTCAGCAGCCGGATGTGGTTCTCGTAAAGCTCCGGGTACGACCGCCGCACGATCAGCTGCCGGATCCCCGGCATCGTGAGCGCCAGCAGCTTCGCTTTCGCCCGCACGAACCAGCTCTTCCCGCCGCCCCGCGCCCCGCCGTACCCGACGTGCTTCGCTTTCGCCCGCATCGCCGCCGCTTGCTTTTCATTCGGTTTTCCGATCCTGATCTCCATCTTTTCTCCTTTCGAGAGGATGCGTGTCCTTTCTTTGAAAGAAAGGACCAAAGAAGCACCAACTGAACTTTGTTTTTTGTCCCTCCGAGTGGAGCGCGGCGGATCTGCGTTCCCGGCGGCCGTCTCCGGTTCCGGTCGGGAATGGCAGGTGTCTTCGCATTG
>JAZLIW010000153.1:0-2213 GCA_045617585.1 Eubacteriales bacterium | reverse complement strand
AAGCTGCTACCGCCGGTGAGATCAATCTCGGCGCCGTCAACTTCTGCCGTATCTTCATGGTCGGCGAACCGGAAGACACCGGCTTCACCGTCAAGTACGACAACATCCGCTTCACCAAGAAGTATGCCGCTGCCGTCGAGGCTGCCAAGACCGAGGCTCAGACTTACATCGATAAGATCCAGGCCGCGATCGACGCCGCGAAGGACGGTATCACCGGTGACAACGAAAAGGCTGTTACCAACGCATACAACTCCGCGAAGAGAGCATACGATAATCTGGATGCTGGTCTGGTCAAGGATCAGATCCCCGGCAGCCTGATCTCCGACCTGAACAAGGTCAAGAAGGCTCTCGACGACTTCAAGAAGGCTTCCGAAGAGACCGCTGCTCCCGCCGATGAGACCCAGGGTGAGACCCAGGCTTCCGGTGAAGAGACCAAGGATCCCGGCTCCGATGATAAGGGCGGCAATACCGGTCTGATCATCGCGATCGCTGCAGTTGCAGTCGTGATCATCGCCGTCGTCGTCTTCCTGCTTGCCAAGAAGAAGAAGTAATCGTCAATCCCGTCCATGACGGATACAAGGGCTGCCGCTTTGCGGCGGCCTTTGTTTTTAACAATACGGCATCTTGACAAACCGCGGAAAACGGAGTAAAATTAAGAGGATACCGAAAGAAAAATGCAAACGGAGGATCCCACATGAAAAAGCTTCTTTCGCTGTTTCTCGCCCTGACCGCCCTTCTTGCAATGCTGACGGTTTCCGCCGCCGCAGAAGACGAGATCGGGCAGGACGGATTCGCGCACGAGACGTACAAGTTCCGCGTCCACTCGAATTCCGAGGATCTGTACCTCGCATTTACGAATGCGGGCGATACGGGTTCGCAGCGCTTTTCCGACCAGACACTCGAGACCGTCTATCACTTCACGGTCATGAATATCTATACGATCGAGAAGATCACATGGCACGCGCTCGACGGGTCGCAGCTCCTTCTTCAGGTCTCACAGAGCTGGGATCTGGAAACGGACGCCGATACCGAATGGCTGACCGTCTACGCTTTTGAATGGACGGAAGATATGGGAGAGCAGAAATGGCTCTCCGCCGCGGAACGCGATTACGATCTGACGGACTTTTTCGATCCGGCATTGGGGAAGGACCTCTATATCCGTATCGCCGATTCCTCGCCCGAGGACGGCTTCGGCGGTTCGATCTTCACCGGTGCCGATAACTATCTCGATATTGCCTATACGCCTCTCACTGCCGCGGAGCTCGACGCGTTCGAGACCGCGTCCGATTCTGAATCCGTCTCGATCCACGGGATGAACGGTGATTTTTCCGGCTTTGAATTTGAGTCGGCCGATCATCGCGCCGGCTCCGCATGCGCCGTGAAAGAGGTAGGGACCGGCTTCGTCAATCAGCAGACCTTTGCTCCTGTCAACGCCGCGGGCTTCGATACCTTTGAGTTCGACTGGTATATCTCGGATATCGCGCTGCTCGACAAATTCAAAGGGGAAGGGATGAACACCGGGATCGAGCTTTCCTCCTCCGGCAAGTGCGATGACTGCGAGATCTCCTGGAATTTCTCGCAGATCGAATTAAAGAACGCGGGCGGATACCTTGTCAACGGCTGGAACCACGTGATCCTGTATCTTTCCGGTGCGGAAAAAGCAGGGGAGATCGATCTGAGTGCGGTCAACTTCTGCCGGATCTTCATGGTCGGTGAAACGGAGGATACCGGGATCACCGTCAAATACGATAATCTTCGCTTTACGAAAAAGTACGCCTCCGCGCTCGCGGACGCCGCGAAAGAGGCGCAGGCTTATATCGACAAGATCGAGAGCCTGATCGAGACCGCGAAGGACGGGATCAATGACGAGAACCTGAAAGCGGTCAGGAACGCGTATCATTCCGCGTCAAAAGCCGTGGAAAGCGTGATCGATCCGCTGATCTCCGCACAGATCCCTGCATCTCTGATCGAAGAGATGAATCAGATCGGCAGAGCGATCGAGGCGTTTGAGTCCGGTGAAACGCTCCCTCCCGAGACCGCCGGGGAACCCGATGATACCGAAGGGACCGAAACGGACGGGGAACCGTCGAAGACCCTGCTGATCGCCGCGATCGCGGCGGCTGTCGTCGTCATAGCAGCCGTCCTCTTCGTTCTGATCAGGAAAAAGAAGAAATAAGCGTTCTTCCGTTCGTGGCTGCCGCGTACGCGGCAGC
>JAZLIW010000152.1:0-14339 GCA_045617585.1 Eubacteriales bacterium | reverse complement strand
GTAATGCCCCGGTTGATATACATCCGGTCGATCGCGGAGTTCAGATACTCCATGGCGTCCTTGTCGCAGTCCGGCAGGATCTGCCGGAAGAACTCTTCCAGGAACTGAAGGTGCGTTGCATAGCTGCCGGAAACGGAACCGCTTGCTTCGTCGTCGTCCAGCGCCGTAATAATATGGAAGGGATTCACACGCCCGTACTGTGCGTTGCCCACGTTGATGAACTTGCCGTGCAGATTGCCCGCAAGCTCCGTATACTCGTTCTCGGGGTCAAGGATAAAGATCTTGGGGTCGTCCGCGGCAAGGTTGGCAAGGAGACTCTTGGTCGCGTAGGATTTACCGGAACCGGATTTACCGACAATGACCATATTCGAGTTGACGCGCTCGCTGTCGCGGCGGAAAAAGTCGATAAAAACCGGCACGCCTTCGGAGACGCCGAGCTTCACGCCGTTCTTATCGGAAATGTGCGCGTAGACCCAGGGATAGCACGCGGCGACCGAATTGCCGGGGATGCCTCTGCCCGCTTTCCAGAGCGGATCCCACGCAGAGACCTGTGAGCCGATGAAGGCGTTGACCTGATCGAACTCCATGTTGTTCAGACGGAGATTGCTCTCGTTGTACGCGCGGCGCACGACCCGCTTCATATTGCTGATCGCGGCGAGCGCGGAGGAAAAGTCTTCCCCCTTCTTCCCCATCTGTGCCTTTGTTGTCATGAGATCGTACGCGGTCACGTAAACGTTGACCTCAAGCAGGATCTCGTTGTCCCCCTGCAGGGTGGCAAGGAGAGAACTCAGTGTGTCAATATGGTCCTGCAGCTCGATCCGTTTGGAATCGACGCCGGTCGCCATCAGCTGACCGCGCAGCTCCTGCAGGGAGCGGTCGATCCTTCTGACCGCCTTCGAGCGGTCCATCGGCTTGCATTTGACGATGACCTTGGTCGAGGGAATGGACATGACCCCGGCAAGCCACGCGTCGTCCACCAGAGAGGGATAATTGACGATGCGCATATTATGAGTCACGATCCCGTCCACCGAGACCGTGCGGTACTGCATCGAGACTATGCCGGGCATCGCCCACGCGGCGTAGTTCTCCGGCGCGACCGCGTCGATCTCGCGCTCGTCGAAGTCGATCGCGTTCGTATATTTCAGAAAGACGGCAAGCTCTTTGGTGTCGAGGCGGTGTGCCTTCAGTTCGCCGTTGCGAAGGAGATCCAGCGCGTTCGTGACCGAGACGTTCAGCTGCGTCCTGTCACTGTCAAACAGAACGATATAGTAGAAGGGCACGACCACCTTGTCTTCATAGCAAAGACGCCGCAGTTCGACGATGCGCTCGAACACGATCTCGCTTCTCGCCTTGAATTCCTCTTCCGAAAGGACGCCGCTTTCGTACGATCTGCGCAGATCGTCGATCTTTTTGTTTTCGTTTTCCAGATAGCTGTCGTACAGCGCGGGGCGCTCGATCTTGACGATATTGGCAGCGTATTCCGCGGGCAGCGAGCGAAGCACGCGCCCGACGGCGTTCTCGATCGAGTTGATCCTGCGGTGCTCCGAGAAGAAGCGGAACTCCACGGGCTCGATCCCGATCACCGCGCCGCTGTATTCCCCGGCGTATTCGATGAAGCCGTCCTTCACGTCGGTGAACGGCATGATCTTCGACATATCCGCGGTCTGATCGGCTTTGGCGGCTTTCTTTTCCTGCTTTTTCGCCGCGCTGCGGTTGGCGCGCTTCAGCCAGATGGCGTCTTCCTCTTCCTTGGTCAGGTCCTTCGCCTTCAGGCGCTTTTCCTCGGCGAGGTATTCCTCGTGCTCCGCCTTCCGTCTTGCCTTGCGCTCTTCCGCGGTCTCGACGGGCTCTTCGTTTTCCGCGTCCGGCTTTCCGGTCAGCTTTGCGTCACTGCTCGCCTTCCGGTAGCGCCGCTCGTATCCGAAATAGCGCAGGATATGAAGGAGATAAATATAGTTCGGTTCCGCGTCGAGACGAAGGAGCAGGATCCCGGTCAGTGCCGCGATTCCGATCAGAATATACAGTTTTCCCGGCAGGGCGGAGGTCAGAACGAAGACCGCAAGGATCGACGCGACCAGAACGATCAGGATATCGGAAAGCGTAACGCCCTTGAACAGCTCGACCTGGACTTTGGTTTTTCCCGGTATCAGTCTCATTTGGAGCCGTCCTTTCCGCCGTCAGACGAATGATCCGCCCCCGGCTGCTTTGCGTTCCCCAGTCCGCGGTTGCTCGGCGGGATCCCTCCCGCGCCGCTGCCGGAGATGCCGTACTTTCTTTCCTCTTCCTCCAGTTTCTTCATCTGTACCGCTTCCTGTCTCTGCTTCACACTGTCGGCCTTTGCCTGTTTTTTATCTGCCCGGTAGCTGAAGAAGGGGGCAAACGCGCCGCCCTTGTCGCGATAGGTGTGATACATACTGTCGGCCTTCTTCGCGCCCATTCTTCCGAGGGTGCCGAGACCGGTGAAGTTCGCGCCCGCTTCCGCGGTTCCGCGGAGCGTGCTGCCCGCGGCACCGAGCGTTCTCTGCGCGTAATCGTGCATATTGCCCGCGCGGACCGCCTCGTACCCGGCACTGTTCGCAAGGATCCCGGTGAAGATCGAGCTGAAGCGGTTGGACGCTTCCAGCGAGCCGGCGATCATGATCGCCTTGCCGAGCACGTTCATCAGCGTATTGTCGAACAGAACGAGCTTGCTGTCAAGGATCATCGGGATGAACAGGATCACGATCCGCATCGGGATGATCGAGCCGAAAATACCGAAGGTCTGGACGACCGCGGAGGTCATCCACTGTTTGAATTTTTCTCCGTTATCGACCGGAGAAACGGCGATGATCGGCGGCGCGATGATGTAAAGGCCGATCAGATTGAAGATCCTTGCGATCGCGTTGAATACGCAGGTCGCGAGGTTTTTCATCGTGAACCAGGCGAGGATCCCGATCAGGACGTAGTTCAGCCCGTCGCTCCCGGTCTCGAAGACCTCGGAGACCTCGTCGAAATCGTAAATGCTCTTTTCTCCGTAGAAGAACGGCCCGCGCACCGCGTCGTTCAGGTCGGGATTTTCGTTGAAGGCACTGTTTTTCGCCGCTTCCAGCGTTCCCATCAGGAACACGATCCGGTCGATCGGGACCGACTGGGTCCCCATCTGCTGCTGTCTTTTGATCGACGCCAGCGGGAAGAAGGCGGTATTGGTCTTCAGCTCGTTCATGATCTTCAGCACGGCGCCGGAGGCGTCGGTCATCACGTCGATCGGCTGCTCGTACCGTGGGTCCGCGGCCTCGACCAGCACCTTCAGCATATACTGCCAGTTGTTTTCCTCGGTATATTCGTAGTAATAGTCGAAGACGTGATCGTTCTGCAGGGAAAGAAGATCCGCCCGGATCTCGTTATAACAGGTATTCAGATTGTATCGGCTGTTATACGAGGAGTTGAGCGAATAGTTGCCGATCGTATTGTAGATCCTCGCCATCGTCGCGAGCTGCTCGTCGGAGAAGACCATCTCGTTCTTCTGTGACAGTGTCCCGGCGTTGTCGAACAGATACCCGATCTGCTCGGTCAGGAGATTGGTCAGGTTGAGCGTCGCGGAAAGGACCGCGGAGAGGAGCAGGATGATCAGCGCGCTCTTCCCGGAGCCGAGGAGGATCTGCCCGAGGGACTGCTGCTGCTTACCGGACAGGTCAAACGTCTTCCGGATGACCGCGATGATCGTCAGGAAGATCAGAAAGGCGAATCCGATCAGCGCCATGCCCCAGTAGACGTCGTTGATACGGTCGTTGCCGAAAAAGATATTGATCAGATACTGCTTTTCTCCGTTGTACTGGACCTTCGTCATGCCGGCAAACACGGCAAAAAACTCGTAAATGACCTTTACGAACCGGCACAGTGCCGATACGATGATGTAGAACAGCCAGCCGAACAGATATAAGAGACCGTCGATCAGCGGAGATACGATCTTCTCGATCAGACTCGTCGCAAAATCCATCAGGCCGTCAATGATTCCGCCCATGGTGATTCACCTGCCTTCCGTCTTCCCCGTCATCTGACGCGGAGTTTTTTTCTGGAGTAGACCAGATACACGATCAGTGCCGCGATCACGCAAAGGACCAGTCCGATGCACGCCGCACTGTTGAAATCAAAATAAACGCGGATCGTAAAGCGGTAATCCGTTTCGTTTCCCGCCTCGTCCCGGAGGAGTACGCGGTAGGAACCGCTCGTCGTCAGCTCGGTCGTGAACGGGATCTCCTTCCCGTCCAGGTAGACGCGCACCGTCGCGCCCTCTTCCATGCCGGATAAGGTAACGGCGCCCTGCGCGTAGCCCTTTTCGTTCACGCCGTCGAGCCGGAGTTCCGGTGCCGTGTGATCCGTCAGCACGTTCAGGCTGTAGGAAACGCCCGCCGCCGGGCACTCGTACCGGACCTCGTATCTGCCGTCCCCGCTCATATCCGCAAAGCCGCTCTCAAACGGGACGTCTTCCCCGTCGAGGGTCATCTTCGTCATCCGGAACCCTTCCGGGAGGCGGTAAGAGGAGATCCTGCAGGTCGGGGAGGAAAGGATCGTGAAGGTCAGCCGCAGCGATTCGTCGTTGCCGATGACGGCAACGTAGCTGCCTGTCTCTCCGATGTTCTTCAGGTCGGGCGAGGCAAGTTCAGCCCCATCTCGGTACAGCCGGATCTTCATTCCGGTCGGAACGCTCATGGAGACGTGAGAGGTGGTCACGACGCCGTCCGGGTAATTGATCCGGATCTCGCTGCCGTCCACGGCGTAGCGGTAAACGCCGTTGCGGCGGTCAAACCTGCCGTTTCCCACCGTGACCCCGTCCGCGCCTTCGTCCCCTTCGCGGATCGGATTGCCGTTGATGTCCAGTTCGCCCTCGTAATCGTAGTCCACCTCCGCGGCTGCCGGCACGGACGCGCAGAACAGCAGCGCAAGGAGCAGGAGGAGAGCGGCTATCTTTCTTTTCACAGTATCACCTTGTTTTCCGTCGGTCGGACCCACGGCGCGTTACGCCCTGCCGAGGACCCTCTTGTTGCGTTCCCGGATATCGTAGAAGACGGCGTCCGCACGGAACACGTGAGAACGGAGCGCCTCCGTATCCATTTTTCCGAACTTGTAGAAGTTACATTTATAAGAAGGCGTGTATTTCGTCTTCAGCGGATAGTTGCCGAAGGTCACGATGATCGCGTTGCCCGTGGATTCCCGGTTGTTCAGCTTCTGCAGCTCGGACGGGTAGATCAGAGGGCGGGTCTGCAACTGGTTGGAGATATTCACGTCGCCTTCCTTAGAGCCGGTCGAAGAGGAGGTGCTCGTCGTCCGGACCGTCTTGTTGCCGCAGAGCTCGGAGAATTCCTTGCAGGTGCCGATATCGTTTGAGCCAATGAACATCTTCATCGCACAGTTGGACTTGATGACGTCCGCGACGCCCTCTCCGTAAATATTGTTCAGCTGGGCGTAGCTCTGTACGACCATGTTGAACCAGATCTTACGGCTGCGTCCGACCGTGATCATCTTATCGAATTTTTCGATCTTCGGCATATTGCCGAACTCATCCATGATGAAATATACGTTGCGCGGCAGGGAAAGGTCCTCTCTCCCGCTCGCCACCTTGATCAGCGCCTTGTACATGCTCAGAACGAACAGAGAGGCGAGACCGTGCCGGGTGTCTTTTTCGTCCGGGATCTTTAAGAACAGGGCGGTCGGCCGGTCGGCGAACTGTTCCGCGTGGATGTCCGTCGCGCTGGTCAGACCGCAGATCCCGCGGTCGTTGAAGAGCGTCATCTTGTCGAAGGTGATCGACATATAACTGGACAGCGTCTGATCCGCCGCAGCAAGCACCTGACGGGAGAGCGTATACGCCTGTGAAAGCGTGCTGCGCCCCTCGAAGTAATCCTTCAGTGCCTGATAATTGTTTTCGCTGTTGGTAAGGATCTTATTCAAATTGAAGAAATTGAATTTTTCCTTGGTCATGCCGAGCTCGGGATCCTCGCTGTCCTCCAGCATGGCAAGGCAGGTGGCGAGGACGATCGAGCGCGCGCCCTTTTCCCAGAGCGGGTCCTTCTCATTCGTGATCGGGCAGATCCCGGAAACGAGGTCGTTCAGATCCTCGAACATTTCGTCGTAGATCCTCTGCTTTGAAACCGAGACGTCGTCCTGACAGTGGTGCAGGTCAGCGTAGGCACGGCCGTTCCATTCGCACCACAGCTCCCCGTCCTCGGGGATCCCGTCCGCTCTTTTCAGATCGGGATAATCTCCCATAAGATCGCGGTGAACGATGATGCCCTTCCCCGCGCCGACGTACTCCTGATAGCGGTCCCAGATCGGCTCCAGCGGATTCCACCGGGAGGAGGAATACGTGTCGCGCAGGTCCAGCACGAGGACCTCGTACCCGCGTTCCTTCAGATAGCCGGAGTGGAGGTTGAAGAGCTCGCCCTTCGGGTCGGTCATGATCATGCTGGAGCCGCAGTTGGTCGAGGCAAGCAGCTGGATCATCGGGCTGATAAAGGTCGTGGTCTTACCGGAACCGGTGGAACCGATGACGAGGGAATGTGCTCCGGACATGAAATTGACCTGCAGTCTTCCGCGCCGGTCAAGGACCGCGCGGACGGGGACGCCGTCCTTTTTGACGTTCCCGATCTCTTCAAAGGTCGTCGGCGTGAAGTTCGAGTCCCGCTCTCTGTCGGTCATGAAGCGGCTGTTTTCCAGCACGCTGTCGACGTCCGCGTTCCGGGAGGAATTCAGGATTCCGTCCGCCGCCCTGCCGAACCATCCGTTGCCGATCAGCAGCGCGACTATCAGGACAAGGACCGTGCCGACGCCGACGAGCCACGTCTTCGGTTCAAGGAGCAGTCCGAAATCCCAGGTAAAGCCGTTCCCGGCGACGATATCGCCGAACTGGTCGAAAAATCCGCAGAGCAGAAAGCCCAGCACGCCCGCGCCGAGCAGGAACAGGCACAGATAGATCACCGCCGTCCCGGCGGAGATCTTATCGGCGATCGAACCGAACAAGCCTTTTTTCTTCATTTAATATGCTCACCTTTCTTCCGGGATCGGGGACCGGGCAGCGGGAAGCGCGCCGGCAGCCGAAGTCCCGCGTGTCGGTCAACGGGATATTTATTCGACCCACTTGGTATCGCCGCCGGGCTTGGTGCCCTTCGACACGATAAAATTCTCATCAGTGAAGCCCTTCATGACGTTCTCCCCGGAAAAGACCCCGGGGAACGCGTCCTTCTTGACCGTTTCCATCGTTTTTTTGATCCGTTCGAGACGCTTCTTCTGAAGCTCGCCGGCCTTGACCGTTCCGTTCGGCTCCACGAACTTGCGGATATCGTCCGCCGTCCCGAGATGTTGGTTGAACGCGTAGCCCATGATCACGTAGCCGGTCTTCACCAGCGTGAAGTGGGAATCGTTGATGGAGATCCCCTGCGGGAACACCGCGAGCCCGCCGATGACCGCGGTCGCCCCCTCCATATAGAACAGCGCGTCCCGGTCCATGATGAGTGAGGCACCGTTCATCACGACCAGATCCCCGCCGATGCAGTCGATCCCGTTCTTTCCTTTGAGTCCCGCGGTCATCGACCGGACCGAACCGCCTTCCTGGATCACGAACGTTCCGCGGTTGACGATCGGCGCGTGGTTGAACAGCGCGCCCTCAACGCTGAGCGCCGCTCCGTCTTCCACGGTCAGCTCCGCCTCGAGGACCACGTTCCCCTTGATCTGAAAGGTCGTCCCGTACCGCACCGTATAGGGCTCGGAGATGACGGAGAACTCTTCCTTCACGCCGTAGAATGCCGTCAGATATCCGTCCAGAGTGTAGCTGCATTCCGTACGGTTGGAATCCAGCGAGCTGCCGTCTCCGATGATCGCCACGTCGTCCCCCGAGATATTGAAGACCAGTCCGATCTTGCCGTCCGGGGTATTGCCGCAGTATTTGCCGGGACCGCCGGGGGTCGCGATCAGGACCGTATTGCTTTCCGAATCGTCGTCGTCCTTTGTCAGATACGTTCCCGTAATGCCTATATCCATTCCGACCAACTGCCCGGCGCCGTTATAAAGCTTCCCTTCCTTGACGTTGCTGTTATCGGAATCCGTCCCGGTGACCTTCAGGGTCCAGAAAGCAAAATCACCGAGGGTATAGAATTCCTCGTCCTCCGCCCCCGTACCGATGCTCGGATATTTGGTGGTCTTCAGCCCGCCGAAGCCTTCGCCCGAAACGTAGTCGCCCCACGCGAAGATGATGGGGCCGTCCTTGACGTCATCCTGCGTCCGGATGCGATGCCAGTGATACACCTCGACCTTGGAGGATGACACGTCGTCCGCAGTCACAGTTACGGCAGGAGCATACAGGACCAGCGCGGACGCCGCCAGGATAAGCGCAAAAAGAAGGGATAGTCCCCTTCTCCACACCGACGCAGTCATTTTTTTCTTTTTCATATTGATTCCTTTCAGGGGGTTCTCGGCATTGTAAAAGGACCCGAAGGTCCCTTGACAATGCCGCCGACGCGGATCTCCGTCCCGTCGGTACACGGCATTCCGGAAGGCAGGACCTTATTTTCTCATTCCGTATCCGCATACCGCCGCGGAAGCGGCGGTATGCGATTGTGTACGGTCAGATCAGGCGTTTCCGCCGTTCGCGGCGACCCATTTCGTCATAACGGGCATCAGGAGCTTGAGCACGAGGATGAGAACGAAGATGAGAACGAAGCCGATGATCGCGTTCTTCAGGTGGGACTTTGCCTTTTCACGGTCCTGCGGTTCCTCTGCCTTGATGAACTTGACGCCGAGGAAGATGCAGTAGATCGAGCCTGCGGCACCGACGATCGCAAGGATCGGGGTCATCAGACTGTTGAGAAGGTCAACGATCGGAGTGGTCACGGCGCTGAAGCCGTCGTCCGCGCCGACGCCCATCGTGACGATCATCAGGAGCGTCATAACGACGGTGATTGCGGTGGTAATGCGCTTTGCATTGATGTTTTTCATTGCTGTTGTCCTCCATGTATTTGGATAATATGGTTTTTCTATTTTCAGTCCCTGATCGGACGGAAAAACGTGTTTCAGAGCTGCGGGACACCCGGCGTGACGTTCGGTGTCCTGAGGGACGGATCCTCGGGCCCGCCCTTTTCCGTTTTTGCCTCGGCTTTTGCCGGGGCTTTTGCCGCGGCTTTTGCCGCGGCTTTAGCCGGCGTGCCGAGCTCACGGATCAGGCTTCCGTTTTTCAGTTCCTCGGCAAGACGGGAGGCGGGACGGTCCGTCAGCTGCCGGAACTTTTCGCTGCCCGTCAGCTGCCCGGTCATTGCCTCAGCGGTAACGTTTTTCGGCGGCTTTCTGGTCATCATCAGTCTGCCGACCAGCCCCTCCGCGGCGCATTGCGTTTTTTCCGCCGCCGTCAGGTCACTGCGCTCCGCGAGCGTCTGCTCGGCTTTTCTGCCGTTTTCGATCGCGCCCATCCGGACGACCAGCTCCTCCACGAATCCGGGAGCGATCTCCGGCTCGTTCAGCGCCTCTTTCAGGCGCGCGGCGTTTCTTTCTTTTGCTTCTTCCATGTCGGATCCCTTCGTTTCTCTTTATTGCTCCGCCGGGGCTTCCCCCTCCAGATATCCGCGCAGATTTTCTCTTGCCCGCGCCAGCGTCACGGCAACGGTATTTTTGTTTTTGCCGAGAACCTCCGCGACTTGCTGAATGGAAAAATCCTGCAGATAAAAGAGCGTGATCACTTCGCGCTGATGCTCCGGGAGACGGAGGATCGCGGCCTTGAGATCCATTTTTTCGTCGGTATCCGCCTGCCGGTCCTCTCCGCCGAGAAGCTCTTCGTTGATCTCCTCGTCGTATCTTCTGCCAGACAGAAGGGTCTTTGCCTCGTTGATGGCAACGTGGATCAGCCACGCCTTCCGGTGCTCTTCACTCTCGAAGGATCTTTCCTTGCGGAAATAGTTCAGAAACGTCTCCGATACGACGTCTTCCGCGTCGTACTTATTCCGGACGTAGCGGAACGCGATCTTGTAGATCATATCCGAATATGTCCTGACGATTTCTTCGCTGTTCATCCTCAATACTCCCCGGCGCACCGAAATATTACGTGGCCCGAAAACTTTTTTGCCGGGACCGCAGAAACGCTGACGGTCCGCGATATTATAACTATTATATTATATCATACGCCTTTTGTCCCGTCAAGTGCTTCCGCGAAATTTCCCGTTCTTTCGCGATCCATTCGCAGCCCCGCAAACGAAAAGGAGCCGGAACCCTCTGAATAAGGTTTCCGGCTCCCTGGCGTTCCCGAGCGGATTCGAACCGCTGACCTTCCGCTTAGGAGGCGGATGGCACCCTGTTACTCTCTTTTTGAAAAGTCGCAAAAATGCCGATGATATAAGGATTTTTTGACAGTTCGAGTGGAGTCGGGAGCACCAATTTGCTAATCGAAAATGCCGTTTTTACCGCAAAAATTAGCAAAAATTTGGATTTTGCTGATTTCGGGGGATGGCAGACTATTATCGCAAGGGCTGAAAAGGTTGATATAAGTCAACTTTCAGCTTGTTTTTCGTGCAAGCATTGTCTGATTCGAACAGTTTGACTATCACAAAGCAGGTGTGTGCTGTATTGTAAATTTGAACGGATCACTGCTTTTTTTGATTTCAAAAAGAAAAATGCAAAAATTAACCAAAAGAGGTTGACAAATGAATTTGAATATGATATACTCATATTAACCTGAAAAGGTTAAGGAGGAAAGGTTATGATCACAAGTATAGGAAAATTCTTGCGAAAACTACGAATAGACAATGGAGAAATACTCAGAAACATGGCAGAAACACTCGGAGTGTCTTCTGCGTTCCTCTCCGCAGTGGAAAACGGAAAGAAAAAACTGCCCGACGCGTGGTTTCCGAAACTCCAGGAAAACTACGGCCTTTCAGTTGAACAAATGGAAGAATTAAAGCAGGCGGTCATTGAGTCCGGCGACACAGTCGAATTGAATATTCGCAACGCATCTGCCGGCAACCGTCAGCTCGCTATTTCCTTTGCCCGCCAATTTGATACTTTGGACGAGGAAACGAGCAAAAAGCTGTTCAACATCCTCAACAAGCACAAGGAGGATTGATTTCTTGACGGAATACATCGTAGAACCGAAGTCCCGCAAGGATTTGAGAGATCTTGCAAATATCCTGCGCAATCATCTTGGGCCGCAAAACGAGTTGTGGATACCTATTGTTGAATTGCTTGATATTTTACCGGAACTGTTTGATGATTTCAGTTATGAAATCGTATCGGATGATGAACTTCCGGCGAACACTCACGCAGACACAGACATCCGCACGGGACATATTCGTATCAAAGAAAGCGTTTATGAACGTGCTTGTGATGGCGAAGGTCGTGACCGCATGACGATAGCCCACGAAATTGGTCATTATTTTACTCTTTGTTTTTGTGGGTTCAAGCTGCAGCGTAATTTCAGTAAACAAAAGGTGCCGCATTTTCAAGATCCGGAATGGCAGGCAAAATGTTTTGCGGGAGAATTTCTGATTCCGTATTTACTGACTCAAAATATGAAACCGGATGAAATAGCAGTTGCCTGCGGTGTGTCATTTGATGCGGCGGAGTATCAGTATAATCATAGATGACTTTTGCGGAGGTGATGTAAATTGATTGTATTGCAAAAACAAAAACACATCAATAAACTGTTGGCGCAGTAAATTGATGTGCTTTCGGCAGAATATGCTATCACATATTCAAGTGACATTGATATGATAGCATATTTCTGCCTCTTTGTCAATCCATTCGGGCGAAATTTTTGCCTGCCCGGATCGGTTTCTGCTTTTGGCAAGCAGAGAAAGGGGCATAAATATGTCTGAGAATAATTGCACTCGCAGTGGGTGCAAAGACGTTTTTCACGCATTTTTAGTAAAAAATGCGCAGTTCGACACCGATCTTGAAATTCCCCGCATCGCTCCCGAAAGCGCCCTGCCCGAACGGCTCGTCTCTTTCTCAAAAGCGGTTGCGGGAAACGACTACGATCAGTGGGTACATTTTTACGAAGACGACGCAAACTTTGAACGCTTGTGGAACAAGCCGAATAAGTATCTGCCGATCCTTCAGAAGTACAAAGGCGTTATCACACCGGATTTCAGTCTGTACCGTGATATGCCGCTTGTGATGCAGCAGTGGAACACCTATCGGAGCCGTGCTATCGGACATTGGCTGCAGGAAAACGGCGTTCCGGTCATCGCAAACGTCCGCTGGGGCGATGAACGCACCTACGACCTTTGCTGTGCAGGTGTGCCGAAAAATAGCACCATTGCCGTCGGCTCACACGGCTGTATCAAGCTTGTCCGTGAACGTGAGTTCTTCAAACAAGGGCTTGCCTATGCGGTAAAGAAGCTCCGCCCGCAGACGATTATCGTGTATGGTACCGCCCCCGATGCTGTTTTCGACGAATATCGTAAAGCTGGAATTCGGATCATTCAGTTTGACAGTGACTATATGGCTGCTCATCGAAAGGCGGTGGGTGCCTAATGGGAGCTGGAATTCACGGCGGTTTTGGAACTGGCACGAAAGGTGCACAAGATGTTCAAACTCAATCCTTAATGAAGGAACTTGAGAATAGTGGTGTGAAGTTCACCAAAGAAGACGTGGTTTTCGTTACCAAAGATGCAACCGGGCAAACCGTATGGCTTGAAAAGGGTAATAAAACAGCCGGACTTGAACATATTCTAAATGGTGATGGTAAATCTCCTGGGCATGCTGAGCATTTTGAAAAAGCATTTGGCATATCCAAAGAACAAATCCCCTCGTTCTTGAACAAAGTCATCTCAAGTGGAAGTGTTATATCAAATCAACTAAAGATTATCAATGGCAGAGCAGGCTTTGAACGAATTTATTATTACAATGGAAAACATTATGTAATGACAGGAATAGGCACAAACGGTTTTATTGTTACAGCCTATCCGATAGAATATGGAGGATGAAATAATGTATAAGATTAAGATTATGAACGAGTATTTGCACGGTCCAATTTGGGTTATCAATTCTGATGGTATTCCTGTATGGAAGTATGCTTGCATTGAAGAAGATGCTATTCTTACTCAATTGAATGAAAAAGCAATGCAAATGTTTAGCTCATACTATGAGTTCGACTCACATGATTCTCCTTGCTGGTTTAATCACGAAAAAGAAAAAGCCGAAAAAGATATTATGCTTGATTTGATTACTAAAATCAAAAAGCGTTTGGAAGAAATCAATGATGGTAGTTTTGAAATCGAAGATTTAGAAACCGACAGATTAAACAATTTATGAAATGTTTTAACACATGCAGGCGGGGCAAAATTTGCCCCGCCGATATCCTGACAAAAAATACTCGTTGGGAAAAACAAATGGGTTTCTAAGCAAGAGTGGCAAGCGGCTATACGAGCGAGAAAAAATGGTACCGCAACACAGGAACAGAAGGAGATGTTAGACAATGGACATTGGAAAGATAAGCGGTAATTACACTTTCTATGATGGTTATGAGGGCAAACCTCAGATTACCATTGCCATAAAAGATGATGAGAATATTCATATTCATCTTTGGGACGGATATTTTGATGACATTTTTGGCAATCCGTCGCTTGACGGTAATGGGTGGACCGGCTTCACCAAAGACTATAATCAACTTGAAGGTGCATTTGCCGAAAATGCAGATTGCGAGGAAATCAAGCCGAATGAATATCTCGAGGACATACTTCAGTATAAAGAGAAAACGTTCGACTACGAAGAAACGGCGGCTGTGGTTGATTTGATTTGTGAATTGCTGCAATATGCGATTGACAATGATAAATCTGTAATCGTAACCGTAGAGTAAATTACAACCGATTTCCCGTACTGATGCTTGTCTTGGCGGGGCGATTACTCGCCCCGCCATAGCGCAACTTTTCAAAGTGTCAAATGAAAGAATTAGATGTTGTTAAACTCAAATCCGAATTTCAAGGTCTCCCCGAAGGTACTCAAGGCACGATTGTACTTGAATATGACGGGAAGTGCTTTGAAGTTGAGTTTGTCAATTCGGATGGCGATACTATCGATGTCCTTACGACACCAGCAGACGTATTGGAACTTGTGATAGAGTATAAACATATCTGATGCTCGGCAAACACATTGGGCACGGCGGGAAACCGCCGTGTCCTTATTTCTCAACATACCTATCCCCATAATTAGCAGGAAAATTTGAAAAGCAAGGAAAAATCAATTAGCAAAACGGTAGTTTTGATTAGCAGAAATCGGGAATTTGCTAATTGCGATTAGCACGAAATCACGAAATCGTTATCAGAGACAAAGAAAAACACGGGAAATCGAAAATCGAAATCCCGTGATAATAGGTGGCGTCCCCG
>JAZLIW010000151.1:0-5336 GCA_045617585.1 Eubacteriales bacterium | reverse complement strand
CGTAGGAGAAACGGTTTGCCGTAGGAGAAGCGGTTTGCCGTAGGAGAAACGGTTTGCCATAGGAGAAACGATCCGACTTTGCGAATGGGCAAATTCTTCCGTGCCGCTTCCCGTTCCGATCCGTCAGGCGAAGCTATGATGGAGAGCTCTGAACGCTCCTGCTTATAAAGCCGCAAAGCTGCGCGGATTGACGGGCGATGGCTCTGGAGGAGGCGGAGGGATTTCAAAAAGAAAAAATCGGGATATCGGGGCGCGCGGTGCGAAAAAAGCGGCGTGTCTGACGTCTAATAGGGTAGAAAGGAAAAAAGAACGGAGGTGAGCGGTATGCGGATCGGGAACCCGGCACGGCGCGCCGGAGGAATTTTACACGCGGCGTTTGCGAAAAAATTCACGGCGGAAGAACGCGCGGCGGAAGAACGCCAAGCGGAAGAACGCCAAGCGGAAGGCCTCGCGGCGGAAAAATCCACGGCGGAAGCCCTCGCGGCGGAAAAATCCGCGGCGGAAGAACGCGCGTCGGAAGTCCGACAAGGAGAAGACCCCGCGCGGCACGGCGACGGTGCTCCGGATGCAATCCGGGATGCTATCCGGGAAGATATCCGGGACGGGGAAAACGGTCAGGCGGGGGACGCGGAGTGGGAGACGGAGCGTGCGATCATTGAACTGTTCCTTGCCCGGTGCGAGGACGCGATCGCTTACGCGGAGAAAAAGTACGGCAGACTGATCTACGGCATCGCCCTCCGGATCCTGAACGATCCGGGCGACAGCGAGGAATGCCGGAACGCGGTCTACGGCAAGCTGTGGGACACGATCCCGCCGGAGGAACCGCGCTCTCTGCGGGCGTACATCATCCGGCTCACGCGCAACGCGGCGCTGGACCGGCTGCGGTACGAAACGCGCCGGAAGCGGATCCGATCCGACTTTACCGCGTCGCTCGACGATCTTTCGGAGGTATTGACCGACGATTATTCTGTCGAGGAGGAGATCGACGCGCGCGAGCTGACGCGGGCGCTCGACCGCTTCCTCGGGGCGCTCAGTGAGGAGCGGCGATGCGTATTCGTCAAGCGGTATTATTACGGAGAGACGGTCGCCGCGATCTCCGCCGAGACCGGGATGAAGCCCGGAAAGATCAACCGTATCCTTCAAACGGAAAAAGAACACCTGCGAACCTATCTGACAGAGAAAGGATTCCTTGAATCATGAAAAAAGGCACTTTTGCTTATGCGATGACCGGGATCAACGAAAACGACGTTCTGCGGTTTCAGCCCGGCGTCCGGGTCGCACTGCCCTCCGACGCGGGACGGCAGATGAAACGCTTCGCGGCGATCGCCGCCAGTCTGATCCTGACGGTCGGCACGGTCGCGGCTGCAGCGGCGGTCGGTTTGGGACTTGGCGCGGCAAAGCGCGGTCCGTCCGGCGTTCTCCCCGCGGTCACGGTCGGAGAAGAGGAGACGGAACGGGAGACCGAGCGCGTGCCCGGCGCGGAGACGGAACCGGAAACCGAACTTCCGCACGGCAAACCGATTTCATCCGGAAGCCCGGAAGATTTGGAAACTACGGGAAACAGATATAACCCGTACGCTCCTTTGGCCAGAGTTTTTTCGTCCGTAGAACAATCTTTTCTTCCGGAAGGGGAGGAGCGGAAGGTCACGGTGAATCTGGCGATGGGTGACATTTATAAAAATGGTTCTGCTATTCCCGCACCTTTGGATCATATCGGACTTCAATTTCCGGGAATGAAAGCACTATGCCCGATGTTTTATGCGTGCGATTTGTCGCCGGATTTTAACGATGCCACAATTATTTATCCGAGGGGTTATAACCACCTGAAGTCAACATATCTTACTCCTGCGGTGGAGGGGAGCAGTGTTCTGATCAACGGTCAGGCAGGGACATATTTGCAAAAATTCGATTTGGCGGATATAGATAAATTCAATATTTCAAACAACTCGGATCCCACCCTGCATGGGTATAGAGAAATCTATACGAAAGATCCGGGAGCCTATTATCATATGACGATTGAATTGGATTTCAGCAATGTTCCAAACGGTACGGACGGATATATCATATTTTGCTATGGAACGCTGGTTTCAGTTCCCGCTGATGAAATACCGGAGGACCGTTTGATATTGGAAGAGGGGGATCCGGACGAAGTAGTCGATTACTGGGACTGGTATACCGGTTTGAGCTATTACTGTGACGAGCACGGTGTTTCTTTGAGTTATAATGGTATTAGCGGTGCCAAAGACCAGTATTTGGATTATTATCCGAATGAGGTCCTTCCTGTTGGCCCCTGGGACGACAGCAGTATGAAGAGAATTGTCGGGCATTACGTTAAGAGCGATATATGGAAGGAAAATTATCAATCTTTCTTATTGGATTGGGTGAGGACGAGCAGTCAGACGGAAAACGGCACGGATGCAGATAAAGAGGGAAAGAACGAAGAGATACCTGCAACCGAGGCTGTCGGAATCACGGAAGAGATTGCGGAAAGCCCGGGGGATCCGGTTTCGGAATGATCTTCCCGGCGTATCACATCCATTACAAAAAACGGCGGGATCGGTCGTGTTGACCGGTCCTGCCGTTTTTTCTGTGAATGGGAGATCACTCGTTGTCGGGCTTTGCTTCTTCGGGCGCGGGGGCGTCGGCGGGCTTGTCCTCGAGGTCGGCGGCGACGGTTTTCAGCAGTTCGTTGATGTGCGCGCCGTGGCGGATCGAGTCGTCCTCGACGAAGGTCAGCTCGGGCGTGATGCGGAGGTTCATCGTCTGCGCCAGCTTGGAGCGGATCAGACCGGCGGCGCTTTTCAGCCCCGCGCGGACGTCCTCCCCGGTGTATTTCATCGAAAACCACGAGTAAAAGATCTTTGCGTATTTGAGATCGGCGGTGCAGTCCACCGCGACGACGCTGACCAGAGAGTCGGCGATGCGGGGATCCTTGACGCCGCGGAGGATCGCGGAGAGGGTCCGCGCCATTTCCTCGTTGATCTTTCCTTTTCTGTAATTTGCCATGGTATGTCCTTTCGTTCGCGTTTTTCTTCTATTATACCACAAATTTTGAAATAATAAAGAACAATTTTCAAAACTGTTGAAAAAGTCGGAGATTTATTGTATAATGGAGTAACATGAGGTAGTATTTTCTGACTTTGATACCCATGAAAGGAAAGAATTATGAGATTTCTGCACGCCGCGGATCTGCATCTGGATACACCGTTTGCCGGGACCTCGATCGAAAAGGCGGAGGTCCGGAGAAACGAGCTGCGCGGGGTCTTCACCTCGCTGATGATGTTTGCGGGAGAGCAGGCGGATATCGTGTTCCTGCCCGGCGACCTGTTCGATTCCGAATACGTGACGAAGGACACCGCCGACCTGATGAAGCGGGAATTCGCCGCGCTCCCGAAGGTGAAGTTCGTCATCGCGCCCGGCAACCACGATCCCTATACCGAGGGGAGCGTGTGGGGCAGGACCGACTACCCGGAAAACGTGTACGTCTTCGATCCCAAAGCGCCCGCCCCCTTCCGCTTCGACGACCTGAACTGTGACGTGTACGGGTTCGCGTACGCGGGAAAGAACGCGGAATTCCCGTTCCCGGAGGGCTTTCTGCCCGACGACCCGGGGCGCATCAACGTTCTGTGCGCGCACGTCGACCTGAACGACGGCTCGCCCTACGCGGGGATCACGGCGAAGAAGCTCGCCTCCTGCGGGTTCGACTACTGCGCGCTCGGTCATATCCATAACGGGACCGGAGTGCTCCGCGAAGGGAACGTCTACTACGGTTATCCCGGCTGCATCGAGGGCAGAGACTACGGCGAGACGGGCCCGAAGGGCGCGATCGCCGGAGAAATGACGAAAAACGGCGGGGTCTTCCGCATCGACTGGAAGGGCATCCGCTTCTCGAAGCGCCGTTACGAGACCGCGACGGTCAACGTGACCGGGGTCGCGGACGAGACCGCGCTTATCGAGGCTGCCGCGGCGGCGGTCGCGGCGGGAAAATTCGGCACGGACACGCTGCTCCGGCTGACGCTGGAGGGCGAGGTCAGCCCCATGCTCCGCATCCCGGAGCGGGCGATCCGGGAACGGATCGGGGACGCGCTGTTCCAGTTCGACCTCGTTGACAAGACGCTTCCGGTCTTCGATACCGACGCCCTGCGGGCGGACTTCTCGATCCGGGGCGCGTTCTTCCGCCGTCTGGAGCCGATGTTCTCCTCTCCCGACGAAAAGGAACGGCGGATCGCCGCGATGGCGCTGCGCGCCGGACTTGCCGCCATCGACAACGGCGAGATCGGCTTCGGGATCTGACGGCATGGGAAAGAAAAAGAAAAACGTGCGGAGCGCGGAGCTTCCCGCGGACGCGGGCATCCGCCGCCCCTTCAACTTCAGAAAAGCGGGGATCCTGCTCCTCTGGATCGTCGGCGCGGCGGGGGTCTACTTCCTCTGCAACTCCTTTGAGCTTTCCTTCCACCTCTACGCGTACCCGATCGTGATCGGGGTGCTCGCGGGCGCGTTCGTCCTGCTCAACGGCGGTTTCTCGCGGGAGCTGCCGTCCGAGAGCGATCTGCCCGAGGGCTGGGACCCGATGAAGAAACGGGAATACCTCGAAAAAGCGAAAAAGAACAAGGAGACGGCAAAAAAGCTGCTGTACCCGCTGATCGGGATGCTGACGGCGGTCCTGCTCGACCTCCTGATCCTGAATATCGGAGAAATGACATGGCTTTGAGTGTTGTCAGCCTCTTTTCCGGCTCGTCCGGGAACTGCACCTACGTGACGGCGGGCGGCGGAGAGGGGATCCTGATCGACGCGGGCGGTTCCTGCGCCGCGGTGGTGCGGGGCCTTGACGCGGTGGGCGCCGATCCCGCCGGGATCCGCGGCGTGTTCGTGACGCACGAGCACTGCGATCACGTGCAGGCACTGAACGTCTTTGCGAAGAAATACCGCGTTCCCGTCCATATGACCGGGCCCACGGCGCAGCGCGCGAATCTTTCGCCCGCGGCGATGGAATTTGCGGTCCTGCATCCCGTTTCCTTCTGCGCGGAGGCGGCGGGACTGACCGTGGAATCCTTCCGCGTCCCGCACGACAGCGCGTGCTGCGTCGGGTACCGGGTGACCGAGACGGCGACCGGAGAGAGCGCGGCGATCGCGACCGATATCGGCGGGCTGGACCGGGAGATCGTCTCCCGCTTCGTCGGCTGCCGCGGCGTGATGCTGGAGTGCAACCACGACCCCGCGATGCTGGAGCGCAATCCCGCTTATCCGCAGGCGCTGAAGGACCGCATCCGCTCCGGGGAGGGCCATCTGCCGAACGACCTCTGCGCGCGCTGCGTCCGCTGGCTGGCGGAGCAGGG
>JAZLIW010000150.1:0-22450 GCA_045617585.1 Eubacteriales bacterium | reverse complement strand
GCCAGCGTTCATCCTGAGCCAGGATCAAACTCTCGTTCAGAGTTTTTCCAAGCTTACGCTTTATTTACTTTTGTGTTTAAGGAATTGTTCGAGATACTCCGCACGGCTCGTATGTCTTACCATACTCTTCCGTGCTTTGCTCATCTTCTTCGTTGTTCAATTTTCAAGGAGCGGCTTATCGCTTTGAGGTCCCCCTCTCCGCGACAGCCTGGTTATTATATCACGCCTTCCCGAAAAAGTCAACACCTTTTTTGAAGTTTTTTTCGGTTTGTTGAATATGTTCATATTCTGCCGGGTCTGTGGAAAACTTTCATGTGCATCCTGAACAACAAGATCCGTCCGTCTGCCCTTCCGTTCCCGTTTTTCCCGTAACGTTATTCCCGCCGTGAATGAAAAAATCTTTTTCGGTCAACCCTTTTCCCGGAGGTATTACCGTCATGTTATCCGTCGTTTTCAAAGCGTTCCTCATCTATTTCCTGCTCGTGTTCTTTATCCGCATCACGGGAAAACGGCAGATCGGCGAGCTGCAGTTGTCGGAGCTGGTCACGACGCTCCTGATCTCGGAGATTGCGTCCGCCCCGGTCACGAATCCGGACGTGCCGATCCTGTACGGCGTTCTGCCCGGCATCCTGATGATCTCGCTCGAAATTCTTCTCTCGTATCTCGTCACCAAGGTCTCCTTCCTCAAGCGTCTGCTTGACGGCAGCCCCAGCTTTCTGATCCGGAACGGGAAGCCCGATCAGAAAGAGCTGCTGCGCCAGCGGATCAGCCTCGACGAGCTCCTATCTAATCTGCGTCAGCAGAACGTCGGCTCGGTCAGGAACGTCAATTACGCCGTCCTCGAGCAGAACGGACGTCTTTCCGTGTTTCCCTTTCAGGTCGAAACCGAACCTCTCTTCGATCACGCGGTCATCGTGGATGGCGAGGTCCGGGACGACGTCCTCCGTACGCTCGGATACGGTCCTTCCTGGCTCGCGTCCCGGCTGAAGGAACGGGGACTGAAGCCGGACGAGGTCTTTCTTTACACCGTGGACGATCTCCGCCACGAATACGTCATCAAAAAGGAGGGAACGTCATGCGCAGCGTCCTGATCTCCCTGCTGCTTCTCTTCATCGCTCTTTCGGCAGCCGTCACCGCCTCCGTCCTTTCCGTGCGCTCGTTTGACCGTTATCTTACGGAGCTATCTTCCCTGCCGGACGGATATCTCCCCTCCGCGGAGAAGGTAGACCGTCTCTGCCGCGCGTGGGATCAAAGCGCTGCCGCGCTTTCCGTCACCGTCAATTATGCATGGCTGTCCCAGGCGGACAACGCGATGGCAGCGCTCCGGGCAGCCGTCCTTGCAGGAGACCTCACCCATTACCGTCTCGCGCGGGACGGCGCTGCCGCCTGCTTCCGGGCGCTGAAAAACGCGGAGGGCATCACCGTTTTCAGTTTTCTCTGACCCAAAAACCGCCCTTCGTTCTCTATGGAACGAAAGGCGGTTTTCGGACCCCGTCAGGTCATTCGAATTCGGTTTCCCCATCCGCAAGAAGGACGCGGGTACGGATCAGGTCGTAATTGACCAGTCCGATCGCTCCGACAAGATATTCCGGGTTCAGGTACTCCGCGGAAGAAGCGGAGAGAACGACCGTCAGTACGTTCCCTTCCTTTTTCCAGGAGCGGATCTGCGGGCGGATATCGACCTCGCGCTCCTGCCCCGACTTCGTCCGTTTGTTCACGGTGATCGGCGCGGCGAACAGCGCCTCCGCGTCGTATTCTTCCGCGGAAACGATCCGGTATTCCGCGTACGCGATCTCACCGCATTTATGCTTCGGTTCCGAGGCGCGGAGGAAGGTCAGACCGGGCACGCTCTGCGCGTTCATTCTTCCGATGATCGAGGAAAAGCCCATATCCGCGGTGATCCTGAAATCCAGATATTCGCATTCGCTTTCGGTCCCGACCGAGAGCGGCAGCGCAAAAGAGATCTTCGGATGCGGAGTATATCCCTCGGTAAACGCGACCGGGATCTCCGCACGGAGCATCAGACGGATCACGGTACGCATCAGATCCAGATGGGAGATGAACTGAAGGCTCCCTTCCTTTTTGAACTTGACTCTTACTTGTGCGGGCACCATTTCGTATTCCCTCCCAGGCGGTTGGCGCCGCAGCCGGCGCATCCCTCTTTGCAGCTCGGGGTCGTGACCGAGGCGTACGCCTTTTCACGCTCCCGCTTGAAAAATTCCTTCGTCACGCCGCAGTCGATGAGATCCCATGGGAGCACCTCGTCGAGGCCCATCCGGCGATTGGCGTAGAATTTCGTGTCGATACCGACGTCGGAAAACGCCTGCATCCACTTATCAAAATTAAAATACTCGTCCCACCCGTCGAACTTCACGCCGAGCTCGTGGGCGCGCAGAAGCGCCGCGGACAGACGGCGGTTGCCTCTGGCGAAGACTGCCTCGATATGGCTGACGTGCGCGTCGTGCCAGGTATAGCGGATCCGTTTGCGGTCGGTGATGCGGTCGGCAAGGAACATCTGCTTTTCCCGCAGGACCTCGAGCTCGTCCTGCCCTTCCCACTGGAACGCGGTAAAGGGCTTCGGCACGAAGCAGGCAACGCTGATCGTTACCGTGACGCCGCGCGATTTCGCACGATTCGGCACGGCAAAATATTCCCCGACCACCTTGGAGGACAGATCCGCGATCCCCGCGATATCGTCATACGTCTCGGTCGGAAGACCGTTCATGAAATAGAGCTTGACCGCGCTTTTTCCGCCCTCAAACGCGGTGCGGCAGGCGCGCATCAGGTCCGCCTCGTCCACGTTCTTATTGATGGCGTCGCGCAGACGCTGCGTCCCCGCCTCGGGAGCGAACGTGATGCCGCCCATCCGGACCGACGCGACCTTTTCCATGAGTCCCTTGGAGAAGCTGTCCACGCGGAGCGAAGGAAGAGAAAGGCCGACCATCTTTTTTTCGGTCCACGGAAGCATCCGGTCCGTCAGTTCCTCGAGGCGCGAGTAATCGCTGATGCTGAGGGAGGAAAGGGTGATCTCGTCGTAACCGGTATTCCGGACCAGTTCCTTTGCCTGCCGGTCAAGGACCTCGGGGCTCTTTTCGCGGACGGGGCGGAAGAGCATACACGCCTGACAGAACCGGCAGCCGCGGATGCAGCCGCGCCCGGTCTCAAGCACGATGCGGTCGTGGACCGTCTCGATATAGGGCATACAAAGCTCGGAGGGAAAATACGAGGTATCCATATCCTTGACGATCCGTTTGGTGATCTTCATCGGGATATCATCGTATTTCGGGACGAAGCGTGCGATCGTCCCGTCCTCGTGATACTCTACGGCATAGAAGGAAGGAACGTAAAAGCCTGGCAGCTTCGCCGCGCGGTGCAGGAATTCCTCCTTGGTATAGCTGCCCTCCTCCTTCATCTGAAGGTACAGACGCGCAAGCTCCGGCAGTGCCTCCTCTCCTTCCCCGATGGAAAAGAGATCGAAGAAATCAGCGACCGGCTCGGCGTTGTAGGCGCACGGACCGCCGCCCAAAATCACCGGATCGTCCTCGCCGCGTTCCGAGGCAAGCAGCGGGATCCCGGCAAGGTCGAGCATATTCAGCACGTTGGAATAGCAGAGCTCGTACTGGAGCGTAAACGCGACGATATCGAACTCCGTCAGAGGATCGCGGCTTTCCTGCGCAAACAGCGGGATGTGATTCTCCCGCATCTTCTCCTCCATATCGGTCCACGGCGCGTACACGCGCTCGCACCAGACCTCCGGGATCTCGTTCAGCGCACCGGAAAGGAGACGGACGCCGAGATTCGACATACCGATCTCATAGGTATCCGGGAAGCAGAACGCGATCCGCTCCTTCACTTTGCTTTTGTCCTTGATCACCGCGCAGAATTCGCCGCCGGTATATCTGCCCGGCTTCTGGACCTGCTTCAGGATCGTATTCATTTCTGTCATGGTATCGTTTTTCCTTCCTTAACAAACCGATGGGCTGTCACATCTGCTTCCGCAAAGCGATGAGTCCGCAATGCGCAAGGGAAAGACAGCCCCGCTCCCCGACGCCGGAATCCCGCCGGGGAGCGCATGATACGGCATTTTCGGCTGAAAGAGCCTTGTTTTCTGTTTTGCTGCTGCCCCGGGACGAAAGCGTTCGCGGCTTACTTCACGTGGAGCTTCGACATGATGAAGACCGGGATTGTCCAGAAGATCTGGTACAGTGCCACATACAGCGAGATCACCCGGTCTGCGGCACCGAAGAGCATCGCCACGCCGAGGATCATCGCGGAGGCAAAGAGCGAGATGAAGTTCAGGACGATGCCGACGCGGGTCACGGTCTGCACTCTGCCGCAGTAAGAGAACGCGGAGAGAAGCGCCTTCGCGGAGCGCTTGGAAACGATCCCGCTGTCGACGCGTTCGGCAACGCGGGGCTCCTCCCAGATCTCGCGGCATTTGAGCACGCGGACGGGATAGCGCTCGATGCGGATGCGGCGGGAGAGCATATCGTCATCGATGTTGGGGTCGAAGGTCCGGATACCGACGCAGATCCCGGAATGATACATCTGCTTCAGGATCTTTTCAAAGTCTGGATCGATCTTATAGGAAAGATAGAATTTCGCCACGACCTCGTCGCCCGAGACGACGTACATGATGGAGATCTCGCCCTTCCGTTCGATCTCACGGTCCTCGTCACTGACGATGGGCTCGTAGTGGTTACGGCGCAGATAATCCGCCTTGCCAAGATACAGATGCGTTCCGCTCACGTCCGCCTCGATTCCGTCGTTCGCCACGGACAGGAGCCTGGTATCCTCGTCGGTATGGAGATCGGAGGTGATGATATCCAGAACGTTGCTGAGCGGACCGCCGGCAACGTGGAAAACGCTGGTCACGTTATTGATGACCTCGTCGATGCGGTTCTCCCCGAACACCATCACGCTGCGCACCTTGACGCCGCGGGACGGGAAGACCTCCGTATCGTCAAAGGAGATCGACGCGGCGTCGCAGTATTCCTCAAGCGATGTCTCACCGACGATCGCACTCTCGGAATCGTACGCCTTGCTCGACGCCGTATAGAACGGATAAGAGAAGGTCAGGAACATTGCCGCCGGCAAGCTCATCAGAAGAGCCGTTATGCCGACGCCGGCACCTGAACGGTAGGTATCGCCGAAGAAAACGCTCATGGCAAAGAACGCCACGGCGACCGCCAGCGCAAAAGGCGTCACGAGAAGGATCACGTTCTTGGAGGACGCTTTTTCTCTGCTTCTGCGGAAGAAGCCGTCCACGAAGTTGGCCTTTCCGAGGCGGAACAGCATCGGGTCATCCGGCAGATAATCCTCAAACGCTTCTTCCTCCAGCTTCGATTCCTCTTCGGTCAGAGAACCGATGACGAACTTCGTTCGCTTGGAAGAGATCACACGGAAGGTCATGATGCTTCTGCGCAGGTCAAAATGCTCACACAGGATGCTGACGAAATAGAGCAGCAGCAGCGGGAACGTATAGAGATAGATCTTTCCCGCGGGAGAGAACGCCATGTAGATCGTAAACACAAGTGAAAGGACCGTCGCGACAGTAACGAACGCGGAAGGATCCGGATCGCGGCGGAGCAGCGCCTTTCCGCCCCCGAGGATTGTGCGCCATTCGAGCAGCGCACCGAACACGAGGATCTGAAGGTCCGCCATGACGTAGACCAGCGGGAACAGCTCCGGATCGAGTGCCATGACCGGCGTCATTCCGAACAGTGAATAGTTCTCAAGGAAGAACGCAACGACGAGCAGCAGACCGCAGAGCGTCAGCCGCAGCAGGGACACGCGGTACTTCTTCTTAAAGGCACGGAAGATCTCCTTATTCTGTCCGAAATTGTCGTATTCCGCTTCGGGCATCTCGGGGACGTACTCTTCCTCTTCCGGCTCTTCTTCCTTCCGGATCGGTTTCTTGCCGGAAACGGACTGCAGGAACGAATCAACCCGATCGTCCCCGTATTTCCGGCGCGCTTCCTCTTCCCTGCCGAAGGCAACGAGAATGGAAATGTCTTTATCGGTTTCTTCTTCGGAGGGGACGGTCTCATCCTCGTCGATCTCCGGCGGGACGAAGGTCTCACTGTCAAAGACGGATCTGTGTTTTCCGGCAGTCCCGGACGAGGGGATCTCTTTGGTATCCCCCTTCTTCTTTACGGGATCCGTTTCTTCATGCCCGGCCCCGGTCCCGTCCTCCGCCTGCTTCCGCCCGTCATCCTCGCCCGGCTCTTCCAGACGGATCTGACCGAGACGGCGTTTGCTCTCGTCGAGATCGGAATCTCTCTCGTATTCCTCGTATTTTTCCTTGGTCAGGAAGCGCTGCATCATGCGGTCGAACTCTGCCTGCGGAATGGGTTCTCCGTCGTCCTCGGTCTCCGCCGCTTCCTTCGCTTTCTCCCCGTCTGTCACGGTGTCGCCGCCGTTCGTGGCAACCGGATACTCTTCACGGATCCGTTCAAACAGCTCCGGGTCGGGCGCTATGCCTTCGTCGGAGGAGGTATCCTCCTCGGGCGGGTTGGAGCCGTAGAACAGAGCGGCGGGTGCCTCGGTCCCGTCCTCCTCGGGGAACGAGGGCAGCCGTTCCATACCGGTGCTTTCCGTTTCTTCGGCATCTCCGGCGTCTTCCGCGTCGACGGGCGCTTCCTTGGTTTCTTCGGATCCGTCGGCTTCTTCCGTTTCCTTTTCACCGCGGATTGCGCTGAGCGCCGCGATAAAACCGGGATCGAAGACCTGTTCTTTCTCCTCTTCCGCGGGAAGATTCACGGCGGAATCATTTTCCGAGACGACTTCATCCGCCGCGGTCTGCACGGAAGCCTCGTCTTCCGGCTCTTCCTCTTCGGCAGCCGTGCTTCCCTTTGCCGCGGGTGCGGGCTCTTCCGTCTGCTTCTTCTTTCCGAACCCGAGCAAGCCCTTCAGCTTGCTCCATCCGGAGAAGGAGGGAGCCTCTTTGGTCTCTTCTTTTTCACCGGAATAATCGGCCACTTCCTGCTTTGCCTCTTCAAACGCCTCGTCCGAAGGGGTGACGGAAAGCTCGGCTTCCGGTTCCTCCGGAAGCGGACGTCTGGTCACGGTAAAGCGGTATTTCGTACCCGTACTCTTTTTCGGGGCATCTTCCGCGGGAAGATCCGTTTCCTCCGCAAAAGGTTCCGTTTCTGCAGCGGAAGGAACCGTCCCTTCCGCATCCCGGTTGATCATCTGGATCAGGTCGCGGATACCGTCCGTAACAAGCGTTTTGCCGGACGAGCTGCCGACCTTGATCGTTACCTTTTCCGATCCATCCTCTGCGGACGGTTCTTCGGAGACTTCTTCCTCCGGTTCTGTCCCCTCCGCGCGGGATCCCGTCAGGACGTCCTCTTCCGGACTGTCCTCCTGCCATTCGGTGACTCCTTCGACGATCTCTTCGGCAATTTCTCCGACGATCTCATCGACGGACATTTCAACGGGTTCTTCGGCAGGTTCTTCGACGGGTTCTTCCGCGGCGATCGCTTCCTCAACCGTTTTTTCGTCCGAGATCTTTTCGTCGATCTCAAGCAGAGCGATCAGTGCCGCGGGATCGACGGGATCTTCTTCCGCATCCCCGTATTCCTCCTCCGCGGGCTTCCCGTCGTCCTCTTCCCGGATCTCATCCGCAGTTTCATCCAAGATATCGCTTTCAGACTCTTCTGCGGACGAAACAGAGGGTTTCGTTTCGCTTCCGTCGGCATCGAAGATCCCGGAAAAGAGAACGTCGAACTCGTTTCCTTCCCGGACCGTTTCGTCGGTCTCTTCTTTTTCGGAGATCTCTTCCGCGGAAAGACCGGCGGCAGAAACGTCCTCCGATTCTTCCGCCGTGGCTTCCTCCGCGATCTCTTCAAGGATCTCGTCGGTATCGGTCTCCCGGTCGATCAGCTCCGCCAAAGCGCGGAGATCGTCTGCCGCGTCTCCGGTGTCGTCCCCGTCCCCGTCTTCAAACACCGCAGAAAACAAGGCGTCTGCCGATTCTTCCGCGTCATTTTTCTCCTCCGGAGCGGAGTCTTCTTCGCTTTCCGGTTCTTCCGCAAATTTTTTTCCGAGCGCGGCAAGGATCGCCGGGATCTCCGCAGTATCGGAAACGTGCGAGGATTCCTTTTTCTCTTCCTGCTTCGCCTCCTCCGCTTCGCTTCCGAACTGTTCCGCGTCGGTTTCCGCCTGCTCGCGGAGTCGCTTCAGAAGCTCCGAAATGGAGACGTCTTTCCCGTTTTTCTCATTGCTCATAAAGGAGTGTTCCTTTCCCCGCAGCCGCGGTTATTTCGTTCCGTTCCTCTGCTGGCGCGCCGCCTCGTTCAGGATCACGGCAGTCGCGCAGGATACGTTCAGCGAATTGATCTTACCGTACATGGGAATGGAAACGACGGCATCCGCCTTGTCAAGCAACAGTCTGGAAACGCCGTTCCCCTCACTGCCGAGTATGATCGCGGCGGCGCAGTTCATATCGCATTCGTAATAGGCGGTTCCGCCTGCCTCTGCCGCAAAGATCCAGAATCCCTCTTTCTTGAGCTGATCCACGACCTGCGCGAGATTCGTTGCTTTTGCCACCGGGACGTGCTCGAGTGCACCGGCGGAAGCTTTGCCGACCGCTCCGGTCAGCCCGACGGCGTGCCGTCTGGGGAGGATCACGCCGTGGGCGCCGCAGCACTCCGCCACGCGGATCATGGCGCCGAGGTTCTGCGGGTCCTCCACGCAGTCAGCGATCAGGATCAGGGGCTTTTCGCCGGATTCCTTCGCCGCCGCGATCATCTCGTCCACGGTGACGTACTGCTTCGCCGCGGCGGAAGCGATCACGCCCTGATGGGGAAGTCCGCCCGCCATCGCGTCCAGTTTGGTAACGTCCACCTCTGCCACCGGGATCCCGCGTCCGATCGCCTCACCGACGATCTGGATCAGAGAACCGACGCGTTCTCCTTTTTTGACCCACATTTTATCGATGTCCCGTCCGCTTTTCAGCAGCTCCGAGACAGCGTTCCGTCCGATCACGAGCTGGTCGGAAATCCGTTCCTCCGCGTCCGGGCGGCGGTCTCTTTCCTCTCTGTCGGGTTTTCTTTCTTTTCCGTAACCGGTACCGTATCCGTCGGCGCGTTTTCCGTTCCCGCCGCGGTATTTCTTTTCATACGGCTTTTTATTCTGATCGCTCATTTGATCGTCCTTTTCATGTCTATAAAGTTCCATTGTTTATTATAACATACAATTCCCGTTTTGTATAGAGGATTCCGCCCTTTTTTTCAAAAAAAGAGAAAAAAACAAAAGCCACGCCGGAAATCCGGCGTGACTCAGTTCCTGTGAATACAGTCAGATCAAAGGGCAGACAGAATTACTGCTGTTCCTTCATCTTTGCGTAGCACTCGCTGCAGTAAACAGGTCTGTCGCTGTTGGGATTGAAGGGAACCTTCGCTTCGCCGCCGCACTTTGCGCAGGTGGTAACGAAGTATTCTCTCTTAGCGCCGCCAACGGCATTCTTTCTTGCAGCACGGCATTCCTTGCATCTCTGGGGCTCGTTCTGGAAGCCCTTCTCAGCGTAGAATTCCTGCTCGCCCGCGGTGAAGACGAAATCTTTGCCGCAGTCCTTGCATTTCAGGGTCTTGTCCTCGTACATGGTTTTTACCTCGCTTTAAATATGGTATTTTATTTGATTGCCCTTAGACGGATTGACACCGCCATCTTTGGTCGCCATTGGTACAACGCTCAACGCTCTTTTTAAGCTACTCGGGCATATATGATATATTATATGAAAAAGATTTCTCTTTTCTTTCCTTACAAACGATCATATAGTCTTTTGAGCTTTGTTTTCAAACGATATATGGCGTTGTCGACCGATTTCACGGACACACCCAATTGAGAGGCGATCGCTTCGTAGGACTTCTTCTGTAAATACAGAGCAAGAACACGCTGCTCGAAATCGGTTAATGTTTCTTTGATCCGTTTCTCCAGTTCCCGGTAGGATTCTCTTTCGATCCAGCTCGTCTCGGGATCGGGCCGCAGCCCTTCGGGGAGAAAACGGTCAGCATCCCGGTCCGCCCTGTGAGAACGGATCATGCTGATCAGACGGTTGCGGATACAGATCTTGGCGTAGAGACCGAAGGTGACCTCACCCTGCTCGCGGTAATTCACCGCTGCCGTATAGAGTGCGATCAGCGCCTCCTGACGGAAATCCTCCGCATCCACGGATCCGTCGCAAAGCGGCAGAAGCTTCGCCGTCATGCTGAGGATCAGGGGCTCATAACGCTCCGAAAGCATCGCAAACGCGGCAGGATCACCGGAACGCGTATTTTTGATCAGGTCTTCCATAGATTTCGTATCACTTTTACGTCATCGTAACCATTATATCATTTTGTAACGATTTGTCAAGTATTTTTTAACAATTTTTTCAAAAGATCATCAGGAGTGGCAAAATCAACAATTTCATATTGTCCGACTTGGAAACTATCACACGCATTCCGTGCAGTGCGGGCATCGGGGAACGCATTATTACACAATACTGCCGTCATAATTTCATTGATATTTCACAATCAGCGCACAAGGTAGTTTACCTCACCGGAAAGCAGCGCAAGGATCCCGCGATACACGATCTCCGGCTTGTCGTTGAAGTTGTCACGCATGATCTGCATCTGAACGCGGTCGTTGAGCTGCACCTTGACGTTCAGGACCTCTTCCTCTCCCTCGGAGATCGAGCAGCACAGATTGAACTTGCTGCCGCCGAGTTCCTCCACGGTACAGGAGACGCGCGCGCCGCGCTTTTTGAAATTCAAAAGACGCAGCGCACTCTTCAGCCCGTTTTCCTTTACGGTATTGATCAGACGGTAGTCCAGCGTATCCGCGACGTGGATCCCCTGCTCGGTGATCTCGTAGGTCTCGTCCTTCCCTTCCCCATGCAGGATCCGGACGTTGCCGTTTTCCAACAGCTCGGCAAACGCGTCCGCAAAGTCAAAGTAGTTGACGAAGCCGTCCTGCATGACGATATCGCTGATATTTGCAAAATCCAGAGCGTAGCCGATGTGGCGGAGCAGATATAAAACGTAGATCTTGATCTCATCTTTTTCTGTGAGAACGGTTTTCACGGAAAGACATCTTCCTTTCAAATATGATAATCATAAAAACGGGCGAAATACCGTCAAACCGCTGCGCCTCGGTTGGGGCAAAGAGGGCTGTTAAACTCTCTTTAACAGCCCTCTTGTATTCGGTTCCGACAGATTTATGCCTCAGGCACCTCAGGTGCCTCGGTTGCCTCGGCGGCTTCCTTTTCCGCATACCCCTTGCGGCTGGAATCCTTGAAGAGGAAGTTGCCGAAAACGTCGAATTTGAGTCCGGTCAATTCCTTGGAGGTATTATAACCGACGGAATAGACGGCAAGCGGTGCGATCGGCGCATCACGGAGCAGGATCTTTTCTGCCTCATGAAGGGCCTTGGCTCTTTCTTCCGCAGTCTCTGCCGCGAACGCGTCGTCGATCAGCTTGTTGTACGCCTCGCTGTTGTAGCCGGAAATGTGCGGTGCCAGTTCAAATTCCTCGGTTGCGACAGAAAGGTCCATCGAACCTCCGGAGAAACGGAGCGCAAACTGCGCAAGGTTCGGGAACGCATCCGTGGTCAGCATCTGATAGTCGATCATGATAACGTCGAAATCGCCCGCATTGTATTCATCCAGGAACTGATCATGATAGATATCATAATCATTTACGTTATCTTTCTGCATGGAATCAAACTTATAGGCTTTTCCTTTGACGGTAAAGCCGAGGCCTTCCCACACACCCTTGATATACTGGAAGACTGCCTCGTCCTCGGGATTGGCCTTATACTTGACCGTGATCGTACCGGTGGACTTGCCGGAGAGCAGGCTCTTTGCCTGATTCACGTCGGCGGAAACGGAGAGGATATCACCGGAAACGCTCTTGAACATGGTCTTGCCGGAACGGTTGGTTTCCCAGACACCGTCGGTGATCAGGGTCGTAGCGGGGGTCGCGGTGCCGATCGTCTCGGCGATCTTCGTTCTGTCCAGCGCGATGGAAAGCGCGTAGCGGACGTCGGCGTCAGCCAGGGTCGAGTTAGCCGTGTTGAAGATCAGGGACATTTCGTTCATCGTATCGACGGTCTTCATCGTCGTGGAAGCGCGGGCAGAAAGCGGATATTTGCCGTCCACGAGAATCGTGTTCGAGGCGAGATCGTTCACCGCATCCTCGGGCGTGGTGTTAAAGTGGAAAACAACACGGTAAGGAGTAACGTACTTCTTTACGCCGTCTCTTTCAATATCGCGGCGATAGTATGCGTTGCGTTCAAGCGTAAGATGCTCGCCGTAATCAAAAGAGCGAAGCGTGAACGGACCGTTGGTAACAACGATCGTAGAGTTCGTGGACCAGTTTTCAACCTTGCGGATCGCGTCCTCACGGAGCGGAACGAGCAGCGGGCTCGCCATGTAATCCATGAAGCGCTCGTAGTCGATCGAATGATCGAATTCGCAGCGGAGGGTGCTGGTACCGACGTCGTAAACACCGAGGTCGTCGATCGTGGCGTCACCGGCGCGGACCGCTTCCGCGTTCTTGAGTTCCATCAGGAGGCCGACGGCTTCACTGTGGTTCTCGGGCTCCATGATCCGCTTGAACGCGTAGACGAAATGGCTCGCCTGCACGGCGATACCGTCGTTCCAGCAGTTGTCGTAGAGATTGAACTCGATGTAATAGGTGTTCTTGTCGGGATTGTCAACGATGCGGTAGCTCTTGCACGCCGCGTTGACGCGCTTCCCCTCTGCGTTGAACGTGAAAAGGGGTTCATACATCAGGCCCAGAATCTGGGTTGCCGCGTCATCCACGTAGGCGGTGGAGGGATCAAAGCTGAACAGCTCGGACGCCATGTAGACGTGAAGCGTAGCACCTTTGTCGTCGTCATCGGTCGAAGTGCACGAAGGGATCGCACACAGGATCATGAGCAGACACAAAAGAAGGGCGAATACTTTTTTCATGGAATAATCCTCCTGTAACCGTTCTGAAAGCGGGAAAAGCGCGAAAAAAGACCGCACGATGCCCATACTTTTTCAGATTCACACCATTATACCATTGTTTTATGATTTTATCAATGTAAAAACCGCTGTTTTTTTCTTCTTTTTTTACTTTTATACGGTTGCACAATTCCCCCGTATCGTTTTTGTCGATTTCGACCATACTAATTCCGGTTCAGAAAGAAAGGAGAGGAACGGGAATGGAAACCGGAAACGAAAGCGTGCGGCACACCGCCGTCCGTACCGATCTCTGTGAGGAGCTGTGCGGTTCCGCCGCACCGCTTCCCGGGATCCGGAAGCGGACGGAGGAATACCGCGGGACCCGCACCGTCACGGTGGAGGTGCAGACGGAGGAGGGCGCGGCGGCGGTCGGGAAGCCGATCGGCACGTATCTGACGCTCCACGTCGGGAAAGCGTGGCTTCTCACGGACGAAGAACGCGGGGACCGGGAGGAGGCGATCGCCCGCGCCCTGCTGCCGATGATGAAACGCGCCGTGAAGGGATGTGAAAAGCGGGAGCTCTCCGTCCTTTGCGTCGGGCTCGGTAATCCCTGCCTTGCATCCGACGCCGTCGGTCCGTTCGTCCTGCGGAAGATCACCGTGACGAGACATCTGAAGGACGCCGTGCCCGCCCTGTTTCAGGCGCTCGGCGGGCTCGAGGTCGCCGGTCTGACGCCGGGCGTCGTCGGACAGACGGGGATCGAAACGTCGGAGCTGGTCCGCGGTGCCGTGCAGACCGTGCGTCCTGCCCTCCTGCTGGCGGTCGACGCACTCGCTGCCCGGGCACCGGAACGGCTCGCCGCTACGGTGCAGATCTCCGATACCGGGATCCGTCCCGGCTCCGGGATCGGAAACCGCCGTCTCCCGATCGACCGGGAAACGCTCGGCGTTCCGGTCGTCTCGGTCGGCGTCCCCACGGTCATCGGAACGGACACGCTCATCCGGGACGCGCTCGCGCAGGCGGGGATCGATCCTCTTCCCGCCGCGCTCGAAGAAGTCCTCGGGACCGGGGAAGACTTTTTCGTCTCCCTGAAGGAATGCGACGAGGCGGTGGAGGCGATCAGCGATCTCGTCGCCGGCGGGATCGACCGCGCCCTCTCCGCGCTGTCCCGTAATTCCTCCGGAGAGGAATTCCGAGAATAATCCTCCCCTTTTCCGCATAGGATCGGGGCAGAAATGAAAAAAAGAGGTGTTTCCGTGCGCCGCCCATCTCTGATCCGTTCCGTGCTCTCGTCGACCGGATTTCTCGCCCTGCTCCTGTCTCTCGTTTTCTCGTTTTCGTCCGCCGTGCTCTCCCCGCTCCCGTCGGAACGCGGGGAGGAGAACGCCTCCGTCAACAGTGAACTGCCCGTGCCCGTCCCCGGCGTTTTCTCTCCCCGTCCGCTCACGGTCATCAGCGGAGACTCGCCGACGGCGCTGCTGCTTCAGCCGGAGGAAGAACCCTCCGAACGTCCGTCCTCCGACCCGTCCGACTTTCTTTGGCCGGAGGGCGCCGCGGAGGTCCTCACCGCCGATCTTTCGGGCGGACAGACCCCCGACCGGCTTCTTTCCGTCAACGAGACCGCCGCCTGCCCGGATATCACGGCGCTCGCAGACCGTTCCTTCCATATCGACGTCGGCACGGAGGCAAGCGCCGGAGGGGATCCTTCCTCTTCCCTTCCCCTCGTTCTGATCGTCCACACGCACGGGACCGAAAGTTATCTGCCGGAGGACCGGGTGGGAAAGCCCGCGTATACGCTCACAGAGGACACGTTCACCGACGAGGATATCGGAAATAACGTCGTCGCGGTCGGAAGAGTGCTTGCGGAGACCCTGTGGGAAAACGGCATCCCGACCGTCCACTGTGAGATCATGCACAACCTGACGTCCTATGAAAACGCCTATCCGCTCGAATGTGAGACCGTCCTCTCGTACCTGGCACAGTATCCCTCCATCCGCTACGTTCTCGACCTTCACCGCGACTGCATGATGACCGAGGGCGGAAAATACCTCCGTACCGTCTTCCCGACGGAGGACGGAGACGCCGCGCAGATCATGTTCGTCGTCGGCACGAACGAAAACGGGGCGGATCACCCGGATTGGGAGAACAATCTGACCGTTGCCGCCAAATGGCAGCGAAAGCTGATCGGACGTTATCCGTCGGCGGCGCGCCCGATCAATCTGCGCAAGTCTTCCTTCAACGAGCAGTACACGCCGGGTTCTCTCCTGATCGAGGTCGGCACCAACGTCAATACGCTCGCCGAGGCAAAACGCTCCGCGGTCCTCCTCGGAGAAACGCTCGCGGAGCTGATCGGAGAACTCGCGTAAGCGGATACATCCGGCGAATCACGTCAAAAAACAAGGAGTTCCTTATGAAAACGGTATTTCAGTTCCTTCTGTCGGTCGTGCGCGTCGCGGCGATCCTCCTGATCGGGTCGTTCCTTCTGACCGCCATCCTCTCGTTCCTGCCCGGCTCCCCCGACCGTCTTCCCTTTTTTTCCTATGAGAAAGAGGGCTGGATGCGCGGGACGCTGACCGTCGGCGCGAAGGCCGCCCCGCTTTTTTCGCTCCCCGTCGATCTGCGCGGTGCCGCTTCCCTGCTGGAGCGGCTGCGCTTCACCCCGGAAAGTGACCCGATCGGCGACGCGCTCGCTGCCTTTGCGTCCGACGTCACCGACGCAGCGCTCGCCGCTTTCGGCTCGGTCTACGAGCCGGACGGCGCGGTCGGGGCGTAACGGTCCCGATCAGGTCAAAAGCCGAAAAGTGCCCGGCGGAAGAGAGGTCATCTCTGCCGCCGGGCACTGTTTTGCTGTTACCGATCGGGATCCGTGCCGGACGTTTCGGGTCTGTTCAGCATTGCCTTTCCGGTGACGGATTTCTGCAGCGAACGGAGGTCGGGGTACCTTTCTCCGGCCTCCTCGTTCAGCCACACACCGGGTCCGCCCGTGCATTCGTACGCGACCAGCGTCTCGTTCACGCCGAGGCGCGTCAGACCGGTACAGCCGGACAGCATTTTCAAATAACAATCAAGCAGATCCCCGCGGATATAGATATTCCTGAGGTCCAGTTCACGCAGGCTTGAGCAGTTCATGAACATTTCCTTGAAGCGGACGCCCGAATGCGGGGAGTTCGGATCGGGAACGTAATCGCTGACGAAGAGCGGTCCGGTCTTCAGGGTCTCAAGACTGACACAGTCACGGAACATGGCGTACGTCATTTCAACGCGGGAGAAGTCGAAGCTGCTGATACGGTAGAGTCCAGCATACCAACTCCGACAGTGGGGACGAAGTCCTGAATGGAACCGAGAAGAGGACGGCTGTTGCGTTGGTAGTTCGAGCGGCCGTTGCGGGAAATCAAGGCAGAATCGGTCCGTTTAATGGGACTGCTTCAATATTGGTTTATATCGGGGAGTCAGAGGATACTCGGGAGTGTCCGAAACAGGATAATCGAGTTTGTCCTTTTACAGGACGGCTTTTCGGGTTATTCGAGTTCAAACGCTCCGGTATAGAGCTGGTAGTAGGTGCCGCGGTCGGCGATCAGCTTTTCGTGGCTGCCGCGCTCGATGATCTTACCGTGATCGAGGACCATGATGACGTCGGAATTCTTGACGGTGGAGAGACGGTGTGCGATCACGAAGACCGTTCTGCCTTCCATCAGCTTATCCATACCGCGCTGCACGATCGCCTCGGTGCGGGTATCGATCGAGGAGGTCGCCTCGTCGAGGATCATGACGGGCGGATCCGCGACCGCCGCACGGGCGATGGCGATCAGCTGACGCTGACCCTGCGAGAGGTTCGCGCCGTTGTTGGTAAGGTCTGTGCCGTAGCCGTCGGGAAGACGCGTGATGAAATCGTCCGCGCCTGCCAGCTTCGCCGCCGCAACGCATTCCTCGTCGGTCGCGTCAAGCCTGCCGTAACGGATATTCTCCATGACGGAGCCGGTAAAAAGGTTGGTATCCTGCAGGACGATACCGATCGAGCGGCGAAGGTCGTCCTTGCGGATCTTATTGATATTGATGCCGTCGTAACGGATCTTGCCGTCCGCGATATCGTAGAAGCGGTTGAGCAGATTGGTGATCGTGGTCTTGCCGGCACCGGTCGCGCCGACGAACGCCACCTTCTGCCCGGGCTCGGCGTAGACCGAGACGTCGGTCAGGACCTGCTTGCCCTCGACATAGGAGAAGTCGACCTCGGTCAGACGGACGTCGCCGCGCAGCAGCGTATAGGTCAGCGTACCGTCGCCGTGGGGATGCTTCCACGCCCAGACGCCGGTGCGCTCCGTGCTCTCGGTCACGTTCCCTTCACCGTCCACCTTCGCGTTGACGAGCGTCACGTACCCCTCGTCTGCCTCCGGCTTTTCATCCATCAGCGCGAAGATACGCTCCGCGCCCGCCATCGCCATGACGATGGAATTGATCTGCTGGGAGACCTGATTGACGTTGCCGGTGAACTGCTTGGTCATATTGAGGAACGGGACGACGATATCGATCGAGAACGCCGCCGCGAAAATATGCCCGCCGGTGATCAGACCGCGGAGCGAGGCGTTGGAAAGGCCGGAAAGGAGGAAGAGACCGCCGACCGTCGCGCAGATGACGTAAAGCACATTGCCGATGTTCATGATGATCGGCCCGAGGCAGTTTGCATAGGCGTGTGCGCGGAAACTGTCCTGATACAGTTCCTCGTTGATCCGATGGAAGCCATCCTTGACCTGCTCCTCGTGGCAGAAGACCTTGACGACCTTCTGTCCGTTCATCATTTCCTGGATGTAGCCCTCGCCCGCCGCGATGGACTTCTGCTGCTTGACGAAGTATTTCGCGGAGCCGCCGCCGATCTTCTTGGAGACGAGGATCATCGCGACGACGCCGAGCAGAACGACGAGCGTCATCCAGATCGAGTACCAGAGCATGATGCCGAGGACGGTCATGACGATGATCGCGGACTGCAGAAGATGCGGAAGAGAGTTGGAAACGAGCTGCCGCAGGGTGTCGATATCGTTCGTATAATAACTCATGATATCGCCGTGCTTATTGGTATCGAAATAGCGGATCGGGAGATCCTGCATCCCGTCGAACATGGCGCAGCGGAGCTTGTTGAGGAAGCCCTGCGTGATGAACGCCATAAGCTGGGTGTAAAGCGTGATAAAAATAATGGAAAGGAAATACAGCACGCCGAGGACGATGATCTTCGGAATGATCCGTTCCCCTGCCGCTGTCCAGTCGGTGACCCCGTTCATATAGAATTCGTCAACGACCGCAAGGACCTGCTGCTGGAAGATGGCGGGAATGGAGGAGATCGCGGCGGACGCCACGATACAGAACATCGTCAGAGGAATCATGACCGGATAGGACTTAAAAAGCATTTTGACGATCCTGCCGAGAACGTGCCCTTTCAGTCTGCGCTGGGGCGCCTGCTTCTCATTCATTCGTATCGCCTCCGTTCGTCTGGGATTCGTAGACCTCGCGGTAGATCTCGCTGGTCTTCATCAGTTCGTCGTGCTTCCCGACCGCGGAGATCCTGCCGCTGTCCATGACGATGATCATATCGGCCTCCTGCACCGAGGCGATACGCTGCGCGATGATGATCTTGGTCGTTTCGGGAATGAAGGAGCGGAATCCCGCACGGATCAGCATATCCGTCCTGGTATCGACGGCGCTCGTTGAGTCGTCGAGGATCAGGATCTTCGGCTTTTTCAGGAGTGCGCGGGCGATGCAGAGACGCTGCTTCTGACCGCCGGAGACGTTGGTACCGCCCTGCTCGATGTGAGTCTCGTACCCGTCGGGGAAGGAATTCACGAATTCCTCCGCCTGCGCCAGACGGCAGGCCTCGACGAGCTCTTCCTGCGTCGCGTTTTCATTGCCCCAGCGCAGGTTCTCGGCGATCGTACCCGAGAAGAGAAGGTTCTTCTGCAGCACCATCGCGACGGAGCCGCGAAGCGCCTCAAGATCGTACTCCCGGACGTCGTGTCCGCCGACGCGGACCTGTCCCTCGGTCACGTCGTAAAGACGCGGGATCAGCTGGACCAGCGTCGATTTGCTCGATCCGGTCCCGCCGATGATACCGACCGTCATCCCGCTTTCGATGCGGAGGTCGATCCCTTCCAGCGCGCTGCGCTCCGCCTTGGCGGAATACTTGAAGCTGACGCCGTCGAACTCGATCGAGCCGTCCGGGATTTCGGTCAGCGCGTTTTCGGGGCTGACGAGCGCGGGCGTTTCGTTCAGCACTTCCCCGATCCTCTTGACGGATTCGGCGGACATGGTCAGCATGACGTAGATCATGGAGAGCATCATCAGCTGCATCAGGATCTGGAAGCCGTAGGTCAGCATCGCGGTCATTTCGCCGACCTTGATGATCGAGCCGCCGCTCGTGATGATCAGACGGGAGCCGACGAGCAGCACGAAGATCATGTTGGCATAAAGGCAGATCTGCATGAGCGGGTTATTGAGCGCGACGATGCGCTCCGCCTTCGTGAAGTCGCCGCAGATGTTCTCCGAGGCGGTACCGAATTTCTTCTTTTCGTATTCTTCACGGGAAAAGCCCTTGACCACGCGCATCCCGCGGACGTTTTCCTCGATCGACTCGTTGAGGCGGGCGTATTTCTTGAAGACCGCGCGGAAAGCGGGCATCGCCTTCTTAGCGATCAGGATCAGACCGAACGTGAGGAACGGGATCAGCACGACGAAGGAGGTGGCGAGCGCGCCGCCCATGACGTACGCCATGACGATCGAGAAGATCAGCAAGAGGGGCGCGCGGATGGCGATACGGATCAGCATCATGAACGCCATCTGCACGTTCGCGACGTCGGTCGTCAGACGGGTGACGAGGGAGGACGAGGAGAACTTGTCGATGTTCTCGAACGAGAAGGTCTGCACCTTGTCGAACAGATCGTTGCGGAGGTTCTTCGCAAACCCGGCAGACGCCTTGGCGCAGGTCACTGCCGCGATGCCGCCGCAGCAAAGAGAACAGACCGCCATGACGATCAGCGTCAGACCATATTTCAGGATCCCCGCCATATCCGCGCCGCGTGCCTGGATCAGGTCGATGAGATCCGCGGTGATGAACGGGATAAAGACCTCGATGACCGCTTCCAGTATGATGAACAGAAGCGTCAGGATCGTCGGCGTCCTGTATTCCCGGACACACCCTGCAAGTTTTTTAATCATTGCTCGGTTCCTTTCGGCCGGGGTCGCCCCCGGTTAATACTCTTTTTTTCATTATAGCGGAATTATTTTACAATATCAAGAGTTTTTTTGACGAAAGTGAAAACAAGAATCGGTCTTTTCTTTACAAATCCGACACCCCGGTCTCCCACCGGGGAGAACAAGCGGTTTGTACAGAACGAAACGGTCCGTTTTGTCGGATGTGCCTATTTTTTTCCACGGCAAAACGCTTTCCTTTCCCTCTCCCTTGACATCGGCGGAACGGAATGATATACTGGATTCAAATCCACACGAATAAAGGAGTCCATCCATGAGAACGTTCGTAAAACGCATTCTTCCTCTGTTCCTTCTCCTTCTCACCGTCGTTTCCTGCTCTCCGTCCGCGCCCGGCGGCAAGGAGGAGACCGTGCCGGAAACGCTGCCGGAGACCGATCCCGTCATCGACCGGTACGAGCTTACGGTCGCGGGCACGCCGATCTCCGAATACCGGATCGTCTACGCGCAGTCTCCCTACACCGACGCCGATATCAGACGCTTTGAGGAGACCGGAGAGGATTACGATTTCTTTTATCTGACGGCGCTCGAGCTTGCAGATCGCATCCGCGCGCTGACCGGCGTCAGCCTTGAGGTCACGAGCGACAAGCAGGAGCCGACCGACCGCGAGATCCTCGTTGGCCCGACCGCCAGAGCGGAAAGCGAAAAATACAAGGCGATGGACGCCTACGGCTATGAGATCGCCGTCGAAAACGGCAAGCTCACGGTCGGCGGCGGTTATCTCGGCAAGGATTACGTGAACGGGCTGAAGGTCACCTACTGCTTCGCCTCGACCTACCACGCGTGGGATTACGCGGAAAAGGAGATCCGCGGCGCGAAAAAGGTACAGTATGACTTTGCCGAGGGCAGCCGCATCCGCGGCAACGCGGCGGGCTCGATCACCACGGTCGCCATGATCGGCGACAGCATCACCGATATGGCGCATTCCACCGCGGTCACCTACAATTATCCCTCTTCCCTGCAGCGCTGTCTGTGGAAGGACTTCTTCGTCCTGAACTACGGCATCACGAGCACGACGATGCGTCTCGACCTCTCCGACACCTACACGAAATGTGCGGGCTACAAGGCGGCGACCCAGTTCTGCGATCTCTTTGACGTCGTCGTGGTCATGCTCGGCACGAACGACTCCAACCGTGACCGCGACTGGACGCCCGACGACGACGACGCCTTCATCGAGGGCTGCAAATTCATCCTCGACACCGTCGTTCCCGACAACGATTCGGTCAAGACGGTCATCGTGAGCAGCCCCGCCTACTACGGCAAGGACGGCTTCACCTCCGACGACGTTCTCTACCTGCAGGAAAAAATGCCGGAGTATCTCACTGAGGACGGCTACGCGAACGTCTCCTATTTCGATATGAACACCTATACCGACGAGGTCCTGACCGCTGCCCGTTACCCCGACAAGCTGCACCCCGACAACGACGGCTGTCTGTTGATGGCAGAGGGCATTGCGGAATACCTGACCGGGCTCTGCAAATGAGCCGGCCCGCTTCCCGAAAGACCCGGAAGAAAGGATAAAACAAAATGTACGTCAGACTTATCACCGCTGCCGTCGCCGCAGTCGCCGCGCTCATCCTCTTCGCCTGCAAAATGGCGGAGGGAGATTATTCGGAGACCGACCGCGCCTACTGGTTCACCGTTGCCGTCAAGCGCTTCGTTCCCTTCCGCAAAAGCGCCTACGACGGAAAAGGGAACCTCGACGAGGCAGGGACCTATTACGAATTCGTCCTGCGTGACGACTTCTCCGGCAGGATCTCGGTCCTGACCGGCGGGTACTCGATGTCCGCCTGCACCGATCTGTCGGTCAACGGCTTCCCGGTCACCGGTTCGTCGTCCGTCCCGGAATTTTCCGTGACCTTCGAGGACCTGATCCTGAACAAGGGCGACCGCCTCACGTTCCATTCCCGCTTCCTCTATGAAGAGGACGCGGACGCAAAGGGCTTCACGATCGAAACGCTCCGTATGGAAAACGAAAAAGGCTGCTTCGATATCAAAAATCCCGGCTGAATCCGGTTGAAAAAGAAGAGAAAGACCCCCGCTTTACACCCCATCCCCGGGGATTGAAGCGGGGATCTTTTTGTTTCGGTTCAACGCCGTTTTTTCACCGCGGCAAGGAGCAAGGCGGAGCAAAAGGCGGCGATCGGGACGGCAGACGCGGCGTCGCCCGTTGCAGGGGCGGAGGCAGCGGAGACCAGACAGACCGGAGGAACGAGCGTCATCCCCTCGCAGGAGGCGCCGACGGGATGCGCGTTCCCCTCGGCC
>JAZLIW010000149.1:0-66876 GCA_045617585.1 Eubacteriales bacterium | reverse complement strand
TGGCTGATAACCGAGCGTGACCGTGACATGCTCCGCGTGGGCGAAAATACGACGGATCACGGCGAACTCCTGCGGGGTAAAGCCGTGGAAGGAATCGATATAGACGGTATATGGTTCCAATGCCTCCGGGTGCTCGTCAAGCAGGGAACAGAGCCGGTCGGGATCGTCCTTCGGGTCGTCGTACTGACGGTGGAGCAGGTCGGAATAGACGGCGGTCACGAGGGAAAGATCGGTGAGCCTTGCCGCCAGCTTCGGTTTTTCTTTGCGTACGGCTTTTGCCGCCTCTTCGAGCGCGGACGGAGTAACGCGGTACGCGGCAAAATCGTCGTATGCTTTCAGCATCAGCGGGATCAGACGGATCGCCTCGTTTTTCCCCGTCCGGTATTCGGTCAGACGGTCGGAAACGGAGGAGATCGCCTGCCACATGATCAGGTTCCGCGCACCCTTGCCGATATAGTGGTAGGAGAGGGAACCGTATTCCCGGAAGAAGCGGTTTGCGAGACGGCGGAAGTTGAGGATCTCAAGATTCACGGTCGGGATCCCGCCTTCTTTTTCGGTCAGCAGGGAGATGCGGTTTTCCGCCGAGACCGTTTCCTGCTCGGGAACAAGAAGGAGAACCCGGCGGTTCTCCTTCAGATCGTTCAGGATGCTTTGGGCGACGCGCGTGCTCTTTCCGGTGCCCGCGCCGCCGTAAAGGAACGTAATCATTCTTATCTCCTGATCAGTCGGCGTCAAGATCGGCGTCGTTCGCGTACTTGCCGCCGTATTTCGCGATGAAATCCTTTCGTGCCGGAAGGTTGTCTCCGAGCAGGGTGTCGAACATCGTGAAGGTCGCCTCGGCGTCTGTCTCACAGACGCGGATCAGCCGCCGCGTCGCGGGAGACATCGTCGTCAGGTTCATCATATCGGGCTCGTTCTCGCCGAGACCCTTGGAGCGCTGCAGGGTATATTTTGCGCCGTCCAGTTTTTCGATGATCTCCGTTTTTTCCTTTTCGTCGTAAGCAAAGAAGGTCTTGTCCTTGGAGCGGATCTCGTACAGCGGAGATTCCGCGATATAGATCCTGCCCATCGAGATCAGCGACGGCAGCAGACGGTAGAAGAGGGTGAGGAGCAGCGCACGGATCTGGTACCCGTCCTTATCGGCATCGGTACAGATGATGATCTTGCTCCAGCGCAGGGAATCGGGATCGAAGGGGGTGATATCGCCTTTGATCTTTCCCTTGATCTCCACGCCGCAGCCGATGACCTTGAGCAGATCGGTGATGATCTCGCTCTTGAAGATCTTTTCGTAGGGCGCCTTGAGGCAGTTGAGCGTTTTGCCGCGGACCGGCATGATCGCCTGGAATTCCGCTTCTCTTGCCAGCTTGCAGGAGGTCGCGGCGGAATCGCCCTCGACGATATACAGTTCCCGGAGCTCGGGGTCCTTGGAACGGCAGTTGACGAACTTTTCGACGCGGTTGGCGATATCCATCGTTCCGGTCAGTTTTTTCTTGAGCGCGATGCGCGTATTTTCCGCCGTCTCGCGGGAGCGCTTGTTGAGGAGGACCTGCGCGGCGATGCGGTCGGCTTCCATCGGCTTTTCCGCAAAGTAGACCTCGAGGTTGTGCTTGAGGAACGCGGTCATCGCCTCGGTGATGAAGGAGTTCGTGATCGCCTTCTTCGTCTGGTTCTCGTAGGACGTCTGCGTCGAATAGCTGTTGGAAACAAAGACGAGGCAGTCGTCGATATCGGCGAAGGTGATCTTCGACTCGTTTTTCGTATATTTGTCGGTCTGCTTGATATATTTGTCGATCCCGTAGACGAACGCGGTGCGCAGCGCCTTGTCGGGAGAGCCGCCGTGCTCAAGAAAACTGGAGTTGTGGTAATATTCCGTGACGTGGACGAGATTGGAGAAGCAGAAGGAGACCTCGATGCGGAGCTTGTAATCGCTCTTGTCGGCGCGGTCGCGGCCCATCGTCTCGGTCTTCCAGAAGACCGGCGCGGTCAGCGTGTTCTCTCCGGCAAGCTCGCCGACGTAATCGGAGATGCCGTTCGGATATACGTATTCGAGTTCTTCGGTCTGTCCGTCCTCCCCGACGAAGCGGAGGACGAAGGTGGTCCCCGCGTTGACGACCGACTGCTTCTTCATCATTTCGGTGAAGTATTCGCGCGGGATGGCGATATCGGTAAAGACGTCGAGGTCGGGCAGCCAGCGGACGATGGTGCCGGTCCGCTTTTCCTTCTTCGGCAGTTCTTCCTTGATCAGCTCGCTCGCGGGCTCGCCTTTTTTGAAGTTGATCTCGTAGCGGTAACCGGAGTTATAGGAAATGACGCGCATATAATCCGAGCTGTACTGCGTCGCGCAGGCGCCGAGTCCGTTCAGACCGAGGGAATACTCGTAAGCGGAGCCGTTTTCGTTGTTGTCGTATTTGCCGCCCGCATAGAGCTCACAGTAAACGAGCTCCCAGTTGTAGCGCCCTTCTTTTTCGTTGAAATCGAGCGGGACGCCGCGGCCGAAGTCCTCGACCTCCATCGAGTGATCGGGGAATACGGTCAGAATGATGCGGTCGCCGTATCCTTCCTTCGCCTCGTCGACCGAGTTTGAAAGGATCTCGAACGCGGAGTGCTCGCAGCCCTCCAGACCGTCGGAGCCGAAAATGACCGCGGGGCGCTTTCTGACACGGTCTGCGCCCTTCAGGGAGGAGATGCTCTGATTGCCGTACGTCGGTTCTTTGTTAGCCATTTTTCATTTTTTCCTTGTATTTTTCTGTTTTTTGTTGTATGATAAAACGAGCCGAAAGACAGGGGGGAACGGAATGCTTCCGGAACTTGAAAAAATTATGAGAGAAGAGAACGTGGACCAATACGCGGTCCTGCCGTTTTCCGCGCTGCGCGTGACGTATCCCGGTTTACTGGAGCGCACGGTTCCGGAGCCGGAAAGCGTTCTCGTTTTTCTGATCCCGTATTTCAGCGGGAACGGCGGGAAGGGAAGAAACGTGTCTCTTTACGCGGTACCGCGGGATTATCATCTGTACGTGAAGGGGCTCTCGGACCGTCTTCTTCCCCTGCTGCGGGAAAGATACCCGGGCCACGGGTTTGCGCTGTTTGCCGATCACTCGCCGTTTGACGAGCGTCACGCCGCCGCCGCCGCGGGGCTCGGCGTCATCGGAGACAACGGACTGCTGCTGAACCGGAAATACGGTTCGTACGTCTTTATTGCGGAGCTCGTTTCCGATCTGACGCTCGGAGAGGGAGAAGCGCAGGCGATCGGGGAATGCATACACTGCCGTGCGTGCTTCGCTGCCTGCCCGACGGACCGGAGAGCAACGGGGGAGTGCCTTTCGGCGATCACGCAGAAGAAGGGCGACCTGACCGCAAGGGAGGTCCGGCTTCTCCGGGAGAACGGGACGGTCTGGGGCTGTGACCGCTGCCAGACGGAATGCCCGTATAACCGCGGTGCCGCAGAGACGCCGATTGCTTTCTTCCGGGAAGAGAAGATCAGCCGCCTGACCGGGGAACTGATTGATTCCATGAGCGAAGAAGCCTTCTCGGAGCGTGCATACGCATGGAGAAAGAGGAAAACCGTCCGCAGGAATCTGAAGGTGACCGAGGGATCCTGATCCTTTCCAAAATACAGTATATCACAGAGATTGCTGTTTGTCAACAATTGTGCGTATCCCCTCTTTCCCGGTCCCGTAATCATTCTATCAGCTGCCGTGGGACAAAAAGGGGACAAGAAAAGAACATAACGGAAAAGAGACCGGTTTCGGTCTCTTTTTGCGTACGCGCGGTCGAACGGCGTATTTTTTTTACGGTTCGCAGGTCGAGAGCAGATAACGCGCAAGGACCTCCGATTTCCGGTTCCGGTCCTCAAGGCTTTCCGCGCCGAGAAGAACGACGGCAAGATCGCGCCCGTTTTTCCGGAGCGTCGTGATCAGGCAGCTGCCGGCGCGGTTCGTGTCTCCGCTTTTCAGCCCGGTCGCTTCCTCCAGATTGTACAGCATCGCGTTCGTGCAGTGCGCGGTGCGGCCGATGACCGGAAGACGCGTTTCCTTCCGCGACGTGATCTTCGTGATCTCCGGGTATTTCCGAAGCAGGGCGGAGACGAAACGGAAAAGGTCGTAGGCGGACATCCGGTTCTGCAGCTTTGCGGAGAAGGGGCAGGAGAGAAAGACCGGAAGACCGTGGCTGTTGTAGAATTCCGCGCTTTCAAGGCCGAGCTCCGCCGCTTTCTCCTTCATCTTCTTTACGAAGGCCTTTTCGCTTCCCGCGATCCGCTCGGCAAGCGTCAGCGCGCACTCATTGGAGGAGGTGACGAGCATCCCGCGCATCAGCTCGTCCGTCGGGATGCGCTGTCCTGCCCGGAGGGGCAGCATACCGTCCTCGCTCCGTGACTGTTCCTCTCCCGCCGGGGAGACGGTGACGGCTTCCTCCCACGTGAGCCGTCCCGCCTCGATCTCGTCGTACACGAGGAAGGCGGTCATCAGCTTGGTGATGCTCGCGATGGCGAACGGCTTATATATCTCCGCGCCGCAAAGGATCTTTCCATCGGTGAGGTCGGCGGCAAGGAAGGCGTTCAGGTTCGTAAAGAAGCCGTCCGCTTCGAGTTTTTCCGGGTCCGCCGCGAAGGGCTGACCGGGATCGAAAACGATCGCGCCATTCTCTTCACGGACCCCGACGCCGAGCAGCATCGCAAGATCCGCCGGGGAAACGAAGCAGTCGCGGGTCCCGTTTGCGTCATCTGCCGCTGCAAGCTGATATTTCACCGGTCTTCCGTTCCGGTCAAAGCAGGTACACCGGGAGACCGGGACGGGGGCATCGGGTGAAAAGACCGGGGCTGGACCGCCGGCGGCCCCGTCCTCGACGCCGTATCCCTCTCCGGTCACGGTCAGATGAAATGCCTTTTCCGTTCCGGCAAAGAGAAGGGAAAGGGCACGGAGAGAAAGGTAGGCGTTGCCGTGATAATATTCGTAAAAGCCGGGGACGGCTCCTGCGTTTTCACCGACACGGACGGGAAAAGACAGAAAACGGTTCGCCGGGACGAAACGGTCCGGCGCGCAAAGCGGGAGAGATTCGGTCGCGTTCATACGGTTCCTTTCTGATATAACGAAAACGGGCCGACGCACCGCGTCAGCCCGCAATTTCTGTCGGGTTCCTGCTGCACGAAAACGGCGTGAGCAGGGGATCGGGTCCTGTCGGATCAGTCGCTGACCAGCTCGACCTGACGGGTGACCCACTCGGTAAAGCGCTTCAGATCCTCTTCCTTGATCGAGGCGGCAAAGGGAAGGGTGAAGCCGGATTCGTAGTAGAAGACGTCCTCCATGACGTGAGAACCTGCCTCGGTGACCTGCGCCATCAGCTGTTCGGCGACGGGCTTCGGAGCGTCGAAAAAGAACGCGACGTTCTGCGCGCGGCTCTTGTTGATCTCGCGTAGGAATCTGCGGAGAAGATCGGGCGCTTCCTTCTTCGCGGAGATGCCGATAAAGACCAGCTTTTCCTTTTCCGGATTATATGCCGGAGGAATCGATTCACCGTTGATGCCGTACATATTGCAGATCTTGTTGCCGAGCTTGATCATTTTCTTGTTCCCGGTATACCACAGGACTCTCATTTTTCCAAGTGCCATTTCGTCGGTTCCTTTTCTCCGGCATGACCGTATTTTCCGTTCGCTTTTCCGGGGTTCCGCCGGTCGATCCCCGCGCGGAACGGCTTGTCTCTTTAATATCATTATACCATACTCGGGAGGAAAAGAAAACCGATTTCCCGGTTTTTATGAAGAATTGTAGAGGTTCACAAAAAAAGTCTCCCTCTTTTGTTCAAAAGAGGGAGAGCGATTCATAAGATCCCGGTCCCGTCAAACGCGGGAATGAAGCTTTCGGTCACCGTTCCGCCTTCCTGTACGTACGCGTTTTCGATACCGAGGTCCTGCGCAAACGAGACGAGCGCGTCGTATTCCTCCGCGGTGACAGATCTGCGCAGCTCGGGGAAACGGACCTCCGGCATCGGCGTGTACTGATTCATGATGCTGAGGATCACGCGGTCTCCGTATTCGTCGTACAGATAGGAGAGGATATTCTTTGATTCCTCCATTAGACCCGGGAGGAGCAGGTGACGGATGACGACGCCGCGCTGCAGGATCCCGTTCTCGTCGAAGACCGGCTTTCCGGCCTGTCTCACCATTTCACGGATCGCTTTTTTGGCGGTCTCCCGGTAACCGGGCGCCGCGGAATAACGGACGGCGCTTTCCTCACTCCAGTATTTGAAATCGGGGAGATACACGCTGACGCTCCCCTCCAGAAGGCGCAGGGTCTCCGCCTTTTCGTATCCGCCGCAGTTCATGAGAAAGGGGACCGTCACGCCCCTCTCCCGCGCGAGCGGGATACCGTCGAGGATCATGGGCAGAAAGTGCGTCGGGGTCACGAGATTGATATTGTTTGCCCCCTGCTCCTGCAGGGAGAGGCAGATCTCCGCAAAGCGTGCGGGCGTGATCTCAAACCCGACCTCTCCGCGGCTCAAGGCGCGGTTCTGACAGTAATCGCAGCGCATGGTACAGCCCGAGAAAAAGACCGTTCCCGATCCGGTCGTGCCCGAAATGCAGGGTTCCTCCCAGAAATGAAGTCCGGCTCTTGCCGCGCGGGGATAGGGCCCCGTCTCTCCGCAGAATCCTTTTTTCCCCGCAAGACGGTCCGCGCCGCAGGCACGGGGACAGAGCGTGCAGTGACCGAGCAGTTCAGAAGTATAGGACATCCCGCAGCCTCTCTTTTTTCGTTTTTTCTTATTATACCACGGGAAAGGGAGGAATGCAACTTATTTTCGCCCGTTTCCGACGGCGCGGAGCGAACGCTCCAACAGAGCAGCAAAACCGAAGGAGAAGGCGGTACAGAGGAGCAGCCCTTCGGTCAGGGAGACGAGCTCGCGGAACTGCGTGACCGAAAAATCGGGAAGAAAGACGGACAGACGGAAAAGAAGAAGAAACGCCTGCGCCGCCGACAGAAAGAGCGCGGTATGTAGAAACAGGTCGGTTTGCGGCATGATACGTACTTGTCTTTTATTCACAATCGGACCTCCTGAATTTTGTTGATCCTGCCATATCCGATGATAGCAGATCGCGCGCCGTTTGTCAAATATCAGTTTCCGGCAGAAATGACAGTGTTTTCCGGGGCGGTTTTCCTGCCGTTTTCCCGTGAAACAACCCGGATTTCCGCTTTTTCCGACGGTTTTTTCATCATGGCAAAAACTGGTAAAGACAGAGCGCTTATTTCACGGATCATGTCACATTTTCCGGGATTGCGGGGAATAGGAGATTCTGCTATACTGACGTCACAAAGGAGGTGATCCGATGGAACCGCCGCAGGACACGGCAGACGTCTGCGTGAAAGCAATGTCGGAAAACACGGTGCTGACGTACAGACTGTTACGGACCGATTACGCTGACGTCAATCTTGACGGCAAGGACAAGCCGCGTCCGTCGTTCTCCCTGATCGTCGTTGAATCGAGGCGCGGAGACGAGGCAAGATCGCGTCTCGTTTTCGATCTTTCCCCGACCTATGAGACTGCGAACGCGCTTCTCGACGCGCTTGCCGGGGGCACTGTCCCGATCGAAGCCCTTGACGAGATCCTTTCCGAGCATCTGTAACGGAAAAGGACCGGAAACGTTCGCCGCTTCCGGTCCTTTTCCGTATCGTTTTTCAGCGTTCTTCCTCGCCGATCATGCCCATCAGCTTCTTTTCAAATTCGAGCGCCGTGTTATATCCCATCTTCTTCTGACGGTTGTTCATGGCAGCGATCTCGAGAATGACGGCGAGGTTCCGCCCGGGCTTGACCGGGATCGTCGTGGTCGGGATCCGGATGCCCATGATCTCGGTGTATTCGGCATCGAGGCCGAACCGGTCGTACATTTTTCCCTGTTCCCAAGCCTCGAATCTGACGATCATATCGATCTTCTCGGTCTCCTTGACCGCGCCCATACCGAAGATACGCCGCACGTCCACGATCCCGATGCCGCGAAGCTCGACGTAATGGCGGATCATCTCCGGTGCGGAGCCGACGAGGGATTTTGCGGACACCTTTTTGATCTCGACCGCGTCGTCCGCGATCAGACGGTGGCCGCGCTTGACGAGCTCGATCGCCGTCTCGGATTTACCGACGCCGGAATCGCCGAGGAGCAGGATCCCCTCTCCGTAGACCTCGACGAGAACGCCGTGACGGGTGATGCGGGGCGCGAGGCTCAGGTTCAGGGACGCGATCAGCGCCGACATGAATTCAGACGTTTTTCTTGCCGTCCTGAGAAGCGGGACCTTATATTTCTTTGCGCAGTCCAGCACGATGGGGTCGATCTCAAGCTCGGTGGAATAGATGACGGCGGGGGGCATCTTGGAGAGGAATTCGTCGATATGGATCCTTCTTTCCTCTTCCGGGAGCGAGTCGATGTACGCACACTCGTTCATACCGATGACCTGAATGCGCAGCGGCTCGAAGTAACCGAAAAAGCCCGCGAGCGCAAGACCGGGACGGTTGACCTCGGGTCTGTCGATCTCAACGGTGCGGTCCTCCGGCAGATAAACGGTCTCCAATTGGAATTCCCGGATGATACTGTCCAGACTGACCCGGTACTGACCGTCAAACGTGCTTTCCATCGTGTCCATAAGAAAACCTCATTCGTTTTTTTCTTATTATACCGCGGAAAACCGTAAAAATCAAGAGTTTTTCAAAAGGCGAAAAAAACACCTTTCCGGACGCTTGATTTTTTCACAGGTTGCGAGTATAATGAAAAACAGAATCTGAAAGAAAGAGGAACAACGCTATGAGAATCCTGACCGCGATCCGTTTCAACGAAGAAATCCGCGCAAGTCTGCTCAACGATATCGGGCGGCTCCGCCCGTATCTGACCAAGGGCAAGACGACGCCCGCGGAACAGCTCTTCCTGCCGCTCGTGAACCTCGGTGAGGTCGATCAGACGGGCCCCCTGAAGGCGATCATGGACCGCATCACGATCGAGCCGTTTGACCTGACGATCGGCGGCTTCGGTTCCTTCAAGCGCCCGATCGGCGAACTGATCTGGGAGGGTGCAGACCGGTGTGAGCCGCTGATGTCCCTGCAGAGACAGCTTGCCATTGGTTTCACGACCGTGGGGTGCAAGGTCGATAAAGCGCCTTATCAGCCGCTGATCACGCTCGCCAAGGAAGCCGCGCTTTCCCCCTCCTTCAACAAGGCGTCGTTTACCGCGTCCGTCCCGTTCCGGACGTTCCGCGTGGAGCGCGTGAGCCTGCTGCGCTGGGACAGAGACAACGGCGAGAACAGCTATTCCGAGCTGTATTATAAGATCCTTACGGTTTCGGAGTGACCCCTTTCCGTTTCCCGCATACAATATTCACAGAGGACCCGCGATCGGTAACGGTCGCGGGTCCTTTGACGAAATGAAACAGAGGTGAAAGTATGCGGACGGAAAAAATGCGCGCGCTGATCCTCGGCGGGGATATGAGGTTCGATACGGTCACGGAACGGCTTCGTGCCTCCGGCTTCCTTACGGAGCGGATCAAAGAGGGAACGGAGGATCTTGCCGCAAAGATACGGGACGCGGAGCTGATCGTTCTGCCGCTGCCGTATTCGACCGACGGGATCCACGTTTTCTCCCCGGGGACCGAAAGCCCGATCCCGCTTGCGGCGGTGTTCGGCGCGCTCCGTGCGGGGCAGACGCTTGCCCTCGGCTGCGGAACCGAAGGAACGGAACGCAGGACCGGTCAGACCGGTGCTGCGTATTTCGATTATTTCGGAGACGAGGCGCTGACGGTCGTGAACGCCGCCGCCACGGCGGAGGGCGCGGCAGCGGCGGCGCTCGGTCAGCTCCGCACGACGCTTTTCGGCGCGAGGGTCCTGATCGCCGGCTACGGCAGGATCGGTAAAAACCTCGCCCGGATCATGAAAGGTTACGGCGCCGCGGTCACGGTCGCGGCAAGAAAGGAATCCGACCGCGTCTGGGCACGCATCGCCGGATGCGGGGCGATCGGCACGGAAGAACTCGCGTCCGAAGTCGGAGGACAGGATCTGATCTTAAATACCATTCCCGCACCGCTCTTTGACGCGGCACTGCTGAAGGAGATCGGGACAGAGACGCTTATTATCGATCTTGCTTCCGCTCCCGGCGGGGCGGACAGAAGTTACGCTGCGGAACACGGCGTCCGTCTGATCTGGGCGCTTTCCCTTCCGGGAAAGACGGCGCCTGTGACCGCGGGAAACGCGATCGCCGAAGCGATCTTACGGTATACGGACGCGGCGCGGTCAGGCGTCGGACCGGGAACGGAGGGGGACGCAACGTGAAACTCGGTTTTGCGATGACGGGTTCCTTCTGCACGCACGCGCAGGCGCTTTCGGTCCTGGACCGGCTTCTTTCCGCCGGGCACGGGATCGTTCCGATCGTCAGTTTTTCCTGCGCTTCGGGGGAAACGCGGTTCGGGACCGCTGCGGCACTGATCGGGGAGCTGGAGAAGCGCACCGGAAAAAAGCCGATCGCGTCGATCGCGGGCGCGGAACCGCTTGGTCCGAAGGAGCCGCTCGATCTTCTTCTGATCTGCCCCTGCACGGGCAATACGCTTGCTAAGCTTGCGGCGGGGATCACGGACACGCCGGTAACGATGGCAGCCAAAGCGCATTTAAGGCAGGGAAGGCCGCTCGTGATCGCGCTCGCCAGCAACGACGCGATGAGCGCGAACCTGAAAAATCTCGGGACGCTTTCCGAGAAGAAATCCGTTTATTTCGTCCCCCTGCGGCAGGACGATCCGGAGAAAAAGCCGTATTCCCTCGTCTGCGATTTTTCGCTGTGCGAAAGCGCGGTCAACGCCGCGGCGGAAGGAAAGCAGTTAAGGCCCTTGTTCTTATAAAATACGGGACCGGTCTCCTCATGGGGGACCGGTCCCGACCTTTCAATCGATCAGTCCGAGGTCGTATTTCAAACGCAGGATCCGGCGCACGGAATCGTCGATCCGGTCTTCCGTGATCGTACCGCTGCGCACTGCGTCGATGACGGCGGGGATCTGCGTCCGGTAATCCGTGACGCAGAGGAGATCGTTCCCGGCGAGGACCGCAGCGACCGCCGCGCTTTTTCCGTCGGTATAGGCAAGGATCGCGCCCATCGAAAGTTCGTCCGTGATGATGACGCCTTCAAAACCGAGCTCCTCGCGCAGCAGCGTGTGGACGGCAGGGGAGAGGGATGCCGGACGGTCCGGATCCATGCACTTTACGATGTTGTGGGAGACCATGACGGCGGGCACTCCCGCCTCGATCCCGGCGCGGAACGGGAGAAGATCGTTTTCACGGAAGGAGGCAAGGCTCCTTTCGTCAACGGCGATCCCGGTGTGCGTGTCCGCGTTATTGCCGTATCCGGGAAAATGCTTGAGCGTGCAGGCAATGCCGGTCTTCATCGTTTCCGTCACAACGGTTCGGATATAATCCGCGGTCATTGACGCGTCTTTGCCGAAGGTGCGGGCGTAAATAAAGTCGTCCGGATCGGAGGAAACGTCGGCGACCGGGGCAAGATTCAGGTTGATGCCGAAGGAACGGAGAAACGTTCCTTTCTCCCGGGCATCCGCGGCGACCGCCTCCATTCCTCCCGAAAGATATACCTCCTGCGGCGAAGGGAAGGGCGCGTCTCTCAGTCTGCTGAATTTGGAAATGCGGTTGACCTTTCCGCCTTCCTCGTCGACGGCAAGCAGCATCCCGATCCGGGAGAGACGCTGAAGCGCGGCGGTTTTTTCTTTTGCCTGCGATACGGTCAGCCCGTCGTAATCGTTTGCGAACAGAACGATATTGCCGACCTTGTAAACCCGGATCGCTTCCTCGACACCCGTCGCGGGATAACGGACGAGGAACATCTGCCCGACCTTTTCTTCCAGTGAGAGGGAGGAGAGGAGCTTTTCCACCGGGTCCGGTTCCGGCTCGGTTTCCGGTTCCGTTTCGGGCTCCGTCACCGGTTCCGTTTCGGGCTCCGTCACGGGCTCGGTTTCCGGTTCCGTTTCGGGCTCCGTCACGGGCTCGGTCTCCGGTTCTGTTTCAGGCAGCGTTTCGGGCTCCGTCTGCTTTTCGGTGTCGGTTTGGATCTCCGGTATGGTTTCGGGGTTGGAATCCTCTGCCGGATGATCCGCACCGGTCGAAACGGGTTCTTTTGCCGTCGGGTCGCCGCAGGCGGGAAGAAGCACAGTCAGAAGGACGCAAAGGAGGAGCAGAAACGCCGCTCCGCGTTTTATTACGGCAGTCTGCATAGGATACTGTCCCCCTCGATCCCGGTCGGCAGAACTCTGACGAAGGAAGCGCGGTAGTCGCCGCAGGCAGGGACCGGAAACACGCAGGAAAGGAAGTTCGCGGTGTGACCTGCCGCGATCCCGTCTTTGACGGTCTCGATCAGTACCTCGATCGGCTCGCCTTTTTCGATGACTTTACGGTAAATCCCGTCGCGGATGCTTTCCCCGACCTGGTTCAGCCGATGGGAGCGCTCGATCTTGACGTTCTCCGGCACCTGATCCTTCATTTCCGCCGCGGGCGTACCGGGGCGCCTGGAATAGGTGAAGATGTGGATGTGGAGGAAACCCGCCCGCTTCGCAAAGTCGACGGTATCGTGGAAGTCCTCCTCCGTTTCACCGGGGAAGCCCGTCATGATATCGGTCGAGAACATGACGTCCGGCATGACGGAACGGATATATTCCATATTGGAAAGCGCCGTTTCCCGGTTGTACTTCCGCTTCATCAGTGCAAGGATACGGTTGCTCCCGCTCTGAAGGGAAAGATGAAAATGATGTACCGGTTTTTTCATGGAGGCGATCGCGTCGACGAAATCCTTCCGCATGAAGGAGGGGTCCAGCGAGCCGAGACGGACCTGACGGATGCCGCCGACGTCTTCGATCTGCCGCATGAGGTCGGTCAGACCGTACCCGTACGCGGAGGTCTCGATCCCGGTGAGGACGATCTCGGGACAGCCGGCGTCCGCAAGCGCACGGACCTCGCGCAGGATCTCCTCCTTCGGACGGGAGGTGATCGTTCCGCGCACGGTCGGAATGATGCAGTAGGTGCAGCGGGCGTTGCAGCCGTCCTGGATCTTGACGTACGCGCGCGTGCGTTCAAAGCGCGTGATCTCCATCGCCTCGAAGGGACTGTCTGCGGGGATGACGCCGTTCTTTTTCTCCCTGTCACCATTTACGGCGCGGAGCGCCTCCGCGACGACCGTCATCTTGTTCCTCGTGCCGCAGACGTAAACTACGTCCGGCAGCGCCAGCAGCTTTTCCGGTTCGAGCTGCGCGTCACACCCCGTGACGAGGATCGCACAGTCAGGCTGCTCCTTTGCGCATCTGCGGATCATCTGTCTCGCTTTTCTTCCGCCCTCCGACGTGACGGTGCAGGTATTGATCACCGCGGCGTCCGCTCTCTCACCGAAGGGGACGACCGTAAAGCCGCTGCGTTCCAGCGCTTCCGCGATCGATTGGCTCTCATATTGGTTGACCTTGCAGCCAAGCGTCAGCAGGGAAGCACGGTGTTGTTTTTCGTTCATGAATTTTCTCCGGTCATTCTTCCGTTTTATTCAGTATATCACGATTTTTCTATGATATCAAGAGCGGAATGTGAACAACGAAAGATTCGGGGGTCGAATCTTGACTTTTGGCGCGGATAATGCTATAATGGGCGAATGAAATGAAGGTGGTTTCCAGGTGAAAAACCGTTCTGCGGAAATGGATATGTGTTCGGGTGCGATCATCCCGAAAATGCTTCTCTTCACGCTTCCTCTGATCGCGTCCAGCGTGCTTCAGCTTCTGTTCAACGCGGCTGACCTCGTCGTCGTTGGAAAATTCAGCGGCGAGACCGGATATCTCCAGCAGGCAGCGGTCAGCTCGACCGGGTCCCTGATCAATCTGATCATCAATCTGTTCCTCGGCCTTTCCGTCGGCGTCAACGTCATCGTCGCCCGCTATTACGGTGCGCAGGACGATGCTGCCGTCCACGATACCGTTCATACCTCCATGCTCATCAGCCTGATGGGCGGGATCGCGGTCGCGGTCTTCGGCTTTTTTGCGGCGGAACCGCTCCTTGTCCTCATGAAAACGGATCCGCAGGTCCTTCCGCTCGCCGTCAGATACCTGAAGATCTATTTTCTCGGGATCCCGGCGTGTATGGTATATAATTTCGGCTCTGCCGTTCTCCGCGCGATCGGCGATACGAGGCGCCCGCTGATCTTTCTTCTGATCGCCGGCGTGATCAACGTCATTTTCAATCTCGTGACCGTGATCGCGTTCGGGATGGGTGTTGCCGGCGTTGCGATCGCCACGGCGGCATCACAGGTCGTTTCCGCGCTTCTTGTCGTGATCTGCCTCGTCCGTTCGGATGCCAGCTTCCGCCTGATCCTCTCAAAGCTGAAGATCCGTCGGGACAAGCTGACCGAGATCCTGCGCGTCGGTCTTCCCGCCGGGCTGCAGAGTACGCTCTTTTCTCTGTCCAACGTTATTATTCAGTCCGGCGTCAATTCCTTTGGACCGACCGTCATGGCAGGCAACGGGGACGCCGCGAACATCGAGGGCTTCGTGTACGCGGCGATGAACGCGTTCTATCACGCTGCCATTACCTTCACCAGTCAGAATTTCGGCGCGAGAAAGTACGGTCGGATCAAAAAGATCCTGTTCAGTTCTCTCTTCCTCGTCTCCATGACGGGACTGATCTTCGGCTTTTCCGCGTATCTGTTCGGCAGCGAGCTGCTCGGGATCTATTCCAATAATGCGGAGGATATCGCCGCGGGGCTGATCCGCCTTTCGATCATCTGTCCGACGTATTTCCTGTGCGGTATGATGGACGTGATGGTCGGAATGCTGCGCGGGATCGGCTATTCGGTCGTTCCCATGATCGTGTCCCTCTGCGGTGCCTGCGGCTTCCGGATCGTATGGATCTATACGGTCTTCGACTCGGTCCGGACGCAGTTCTGTCTGTATCTCTCATATCCGATCTCCTGGTTCCTGACCTTCTCCGTCCATATGATCTGTTACGTGATCCTGAAAAAACGTCTGGACCGCAGGATAAGACTCACGGAGGAAAGGGATCCGGCAGCAATATAACGAAGCGGCAAGAAAAGATTGACAAAACCGTACGGGAACTGTATAATGAAATCAGAAAACGTAAGGAGGCACAACATGAAAAGAATCTTGCTCGTACTTCTTTCCGTCATGCTCCTTCTGCCGTGCGCGGCAGCCTGCACCGGACAGACGGAAAAACCCGCGGATACCGATGCCCCCGGTGAGACCGGACCGGAAGAAACGAAGGAGGAACCTACCGTGAAAAGAACGATCGATTATCAGTTCGACGGCAGCGTGACCGAGGAGGTCCTGACCAACTATCTTGCGCACGCGGTCACCATCTCGGGCGAAAATATGGACCTTTCCAAGGATCTGGCTGCCAAGCAGTTCATTCTGAATACCGGCGCGAAATACATCTGCCGCGCTATGACGGTCTGGAATCCGTCCGGCGCGGAAGAATCCAAATATTCCAGTCAGGAGGCCTTTATCAAGGGCGTCCATCTGAACGATCCCGACGTCGTGTTCGAGGCCTGCATTTTTGAATGCATCGGAAAGGGCGTCAACGATATTCCGATTCCCGCGTTCGTTTTCGAGGCATTCGGACTTGAGCCGGAGAACCGTAATTTTTCCTACGACCGGATGAAGTTCCCGGACGGGAGATATAAGGATCAGTGGGGCGCGAACACCACCGTCCCGGATATGACGCAGCTCGAAACGCAGATGTTCTTCTATTACCGTGCGGCGCGTTATATCGATACCGGATTCGAAGCGCTCCATCTCGGTCAGGTCCACCTGATCGGCGCTTCGGACGGCGGCTGGAACTGCTGGACCAAGGTACTGAATATGATCCGTGAATACGCGTCGCAGCACGCAAGACGTCATTTCGTCTTCCTGAACGCGCATACGCACGGGATCATCGGCGCCGACGGATATCTGCTCTTCGACTTCCACATGTATCCGTCCCGCCCCGCCTCCGACAACCGTCAGAAGGCACATTTCCCGACGAAGGACGACCCGCAGAACGCGTTCTTCAAGCAGGGCTATACCGACGCGATCTACGGTAAAAGCCTCGGCGGCAAGACCCACTCCGGCTGGGAGACCGACGTCCTCCCGTATCTCGTCGAGCTTGATAACTTCGGTGTGGACGACGCGAATCTGAATCGTCCGACCTACGGCTCGACGTACGTCTGGGGAATGGATGAGATCACCTGGTTCGCCAACCAGCCGGACGACTACCGTCACGAATTTCTGGATTACGCGAACAAGTGGGTCACCTCCTTTGAAGCGGGCAAGTCTTTCTTTGCCATGCCCTGTGAGCGTACCGCGCGTCTGTATCGTCCCGACGGGACGATCTCCTCGTATCAGTATAAGGGCTTCGACAAGAAGAGAGGCGGCTGCGGAGACGAGGCGACGATCAAAGCGATCTGGGCAGCGTACGACGAAAACTACATGGCAGGGAACGATCCCGTGAAGCCCACGTGGGACGATCCCTCGACCGAAAGCGCAAAAGCCGATCCGCAGGGCAGCGTCATTTCCTATCAGGTCACGATGGATCTGCCCGCCTCCGAAAACCTCGGCTACGTCTTTACCCGTTTCGCCGATCTCGGATATACGGTCAGGGAGGGCGACCGTCTGGAATACGACGTGTTCCTGTCCTCTCCGGCGCTCTCAGGCTTCGGCGCGATTGACGGGTTGACGAAGGAAAACGTCACGCTGCGTGACGGCGGCGTCGGTGACGCGGAGGGCAGACGCGCCCATCCGAACACCGATCTGCGCGATCTCGCGGAAGGACAGTGGTATCACCGCATTCTCTTCCTCGATTCACTGAGCGGAAAGACGATCGACTACCTGATGCTCGCCGCGCATCCCGAACGCAGTCAGGGAAATTTCGAGAACGGGGAATACTACGTGTATTACGATAATATCGTGATCACGAACGGCGGGGAAGAAGTCCTGGTCGTTTTCGACGATGAACTTGACGGTGCGAAGGTAAAGCAGACGATGGCAAAGGGTGCCTCCGCGGACGTTTCCGTCGTTGACGTGAGCAATGCGTTCTGATTTCGGAAATCAACATGAAAAAAGGGACGAAAACGGATTCCGTCCCTTTTTTTGCGTTTTCGGCGGGGGAGTCACTCAATCTGCTTCGGAGGCAAGCAGCATGTTTTCGAGGAACGTCCCGTAACCCTTCGTCGGGTCGGAGATCAGGACGTGGGTGACCGCGCCGATCAGGTGCCCGTTCTGGATCACGGGGGAACCGCTCATTCCCTGCACGATTCCTCCGGTCTTTTTCAGCAGCTCCGGATCGGTGACCGTAATGACGAAGTTTTTCAGCCCGTTCCCGTGGATCGCGATCGAAGACAGCTCGACGCGATACGTGCCGATCCCGTTCCCGTCCAGGGTGCAGCGGATCTCCGCCTCTCCCGGTGCGACGGAACCGGGGTCTCCCACGGGAAGAAGCTCTCCCTCCGGGATCTCGTCGAACGTGCCGAATACGCCCGCGGGCGTGTTGGAGCCGATCGCGCCTGTTTCTCCGGCACCGAAATAACCCTTCAGTTCACCGGGCGTTCCTTTTCCGCCTTTTCTGACGCCGGCGATGGTGACCTGTATCGCGCTGCCCCATCTGAGAGGAACGAGCCCTCCGGTCTCCGGGTCACAGATCCCGTGCCCCAGACCGCCGAAATTTCCCGTCTGCGGGTCGATATACGTGACTGTGCCGATGCCTGACGTCGTGTCTCTGATCCATACTCCCGCCTTATATTCGCCTGTGGCGTCCTTTTCCGGGAGGACTTCCGCGGTGAATTCCTTTCCGTTCCGCACGACTGTGAACCGTACGGTTTTCCCGCCGGAAGAACGTATTGCCGACGTGATCTCGTCCGCGGTATTGATTTCTTTTCCGCCGATCCCCGTGATGACGTCTTTTACGCGGATCCCCGCCCGTTCCGCCGGGGAAAACCCGTTGATCTTCGTCAGTGCGGAGACGGTGACGCCTTTCGTACCGATCCGTGCGCCGAACGCCATACCGCCCGGAAGAACGAAGTGCTCTTCCTCCTGCTTTGCGGACGCCGCGGTGCTGCCGCCGGTCTCCGCTTCTGACGCGCTGACGGTCAGGACCGTATCGGTCACGGAACCGAGAAGCAGAAAGCCGACCGTCAGAATCAGAGCGGAAAGCGGTTTCAGTTTGTTTTTCGTAATCATGATTCTCCTTTCCGTTTGCGGATCCGAAACGATCCGTATCTCATTGTTCCAAACGGAAAAGAAAATTATGTATCGGATGAAAGGAAGAAATCTTTCCAAACCGTAAGAAATCGGTCCTTCCGGTTGACAATCTTCCTGTTTTGTAATAAAATAGAAAAAACGGAAAAACCGGAAAAGGAATATCCGGCAGACGGAAAGGAAGATATTAAAATGACGGAAGGAATGGAAGGATATCGCCCCGAAGCGTTGTTCCGGTATTTTGAGGAGATCAGCCGCATCCCGCGCGGCTCCGGCAACGAGGACGGCATCTGCGATTATCTGGAGAAGTTTGCGAAGGAGAACGGGATCGACTGTACGAGAGACGCGTACCGCAATATCCTGATGCGCGTTCCCGCGACGGAGGGATACGAGGGGAAACCGGCGGTCCTGCTGCAGGGGCACACCGATATGGTCTGTGAGAAGAACGCGGATACGGTCCACGATTTTCTGACTGATCCGATCGGACTCAGGGTGAAAAACGGCTGGCTGTACGCAAACGGAACGACGCTCGGCGGCGACGACGGCGCGGCGGTCGCGCTGATGCTTGCGGTCATGACCGATCCGGCGCTCGAACATCCCGCGCTGGAATGCCTCTTTACCGCCGAGGAAGAGGTTGGTATGAGCGGGGCGTTCGGTTTTGATTACTCCGTGATCACCGCGGACCGCCTGATCAATCTCGATTCCGAGGAGGAGGGCGTCGCCACGGTCAGCTGTGCCGGGGGCGCACGCGTCAACGTCGCGCTGCCGTATCAGCGGATCCCGATCCCGTCCGCCGGAAAACTGATCCGGGTCCGGATCGGCGGTCTTGCGGGGGGACATTCCGGCGCGGAGATCGACAAGCAAAGAAGAAGCGCCAATCTCGCGATGGGCAGGATCCTTTCTGCCGTGTATGAAAAAACGCCGATGAACCTCGTTACGGTCAGCGGCGGAAACAAGGACAACGCGATCGCTCGCGAATGTGAGGCGATCTTCTTCACGATCGAGCCCGACGAAGCGCTTCAGGTCATCCGCGACACGGCGGAAAAGATCCGTCACGAAAACCAGCCCGAGGACCGGCGTTTTCAGGTGAAGACCGGAAAACCGGCGAAGAGCTCCGTTTCCGGGATGCTTACGTTTGCCGATACCTCGAGGATCCTCTCCGCGATCGCGCTTCTCCCCGCCGGTGTCATCTCCAGGTGCCCCTCCGATTTTTCGCTTGTCGAGACGTCGTCCAATCTCGGCGTGATCGCGGACAGCGGAGAGGAGATCACGCTGATCTCTCTCGCACGGTCCTCTTCCGAAAGCCGGATGGACGAACTGATCGGAAAATTCGGTGTGCTGGCGAAACTGTGCGGCGGGAAGGAAACTGTCCATAACAGATATCCCGGCTGGGAATGGAACCGCAATTCCCGTCTGCAGGGACAGTTCGTCACCGCGTGCCGGAAGGTATTCGGAGACAGCGTCAAGCCTTCGATCACCGCGATCCACGCGGGGTTGGAATGCGGGCAGATCGTTTCTTCGGTCTCCCACCCGCTTGACGCGATCTCGATCGGGCCCGCGCTGAAGGATATCCACACGCCGAACGAGCATATGGAGCTTGCCTCCTGCGAAAGACTGTACCGTCTCGTCGCGGAACTGCTGAAAATGTAAATTCAGAATTTCAAAAAACGAACCCCATGACGTCCGCAATGTACGTCATGGGGTTTTACCGTGTTGTGAAAAATCAAGGGATCAGTGTTCCGTTTCCGATCCGGTATTTCCGTTTCGGACGCGTTTTACGATCAGTCTTCCCGCGTCAAAAAGGAGGAAAGAGCAGCAGAGGAGGATCAGGAGGTTTCCCGTATGGGAATACAGGGTCTTTTCCGCCGAGAAGCAGGTCGTTCCGGTCACGTAACCGCGTACGAGGGGCTCAAGACGGTCCGTCGTTCTTCCGGTCGGCGTGATCAGGGACGAGACGCCGGTATTCGCGGCACGGATGACGGATCTGCCGTTTTCGACGGCACGGAGTGCGGCGTGCGCGTTGTGCTGCCAGACGGAGGCGGAATCGAGATACCACGAATCGTTCGTGGACAGAGAGAGCAGCTCGGCGCCCGCGTTCACCGAGTCACGGGAAAGAATGTCGTAGATCGAATCAAAGCAGACGAGACCTCCGATCTTTCCGAATTCGGTTTCGAACAGTGCGGGACCGTCTCCGGGCGTCAGGTCGCTGGAGAAGAGATTCATCTCCGCGATCGCGGGGAGAAAGGTGTGAAAGAAGCCGGACATCGGCAGATATTCGCCGAAGGGGACGAGATGGCGCTTGTGGTACACCGTCTCATCCATCGTCCCGTCGGGACGGAAGAGGGTGATCGCGTTATAGAACGCCGTATCGCCGGTCGAGGTGTCCTTTACATAATCAAAGCAGCCGACGAGAAGATACGCGTCCGTTTCCTTTGCCAGCTCCCCCAGCGTTTCCCGTATCCGCGCTGACTGCGGGACGCTGGTCGTGATGACGGATTCCGGCCAGACGACGATGCGGGCACCGCTTTCGGCAACGGCGTCTTTCGTCAGCTCCGTGTACAGTGCCAGCGAAGCGGTAAGGGAATCGTCCGCCCATTTGTCACCGGAGGCGATATTCCCCTGGATCAGTGCGACCGGGACCTCCTCCCGTTCTTTCGATTCCACGGCACGGATGCGGATCACGCCGTAGATCCCGTTGACGAGCAGGACCCCTGCGGCAAGCGCCGCGGCGATCCTTTTTTTCTTTTGCGGCAGGAACCCATTTTCGATAATGATCGAGAACAGACCGTTGACGAGAACGATCAGGAACGATACGAAGCAGGAGCCGAGCAGGGACGCGCTCTGGATGTTCGGCAGGAATCCGGTCTGGGAGAGCGCAAGTCTCCCCCACGGCACGCCCGTCCAGCCGAGCGTCTGCGCCCATTCAAAGACCGCGTAGCAGGCGGCGGCGACGGGCGGCAGGAGCCAGGGATTCGTTTCGCTTTTGCCGAGATAATGGTAAACGAAGGGGACGAACGCGAGCTCCGCTGCCTGAAGCAGGGAAAGACCGACCCAGCAGAAGGCGATCACGCCGACCGCTTCAACCGGCGTGAATCCGGCAAAATCCAGTGGATACAGCTTTATGAACCAGTAATACAGCGGCAGATAGAAGCCCATCCCGTATAAGAGACCGTGCAGATAGGGCTTCCCGTGCTTCGTCACCGTCAGGAGCATGGGGAGCAGGGAGACCCAGGACAGCAGATACAGCTTCGGAAAGATCAGCGGCAGGACTGTGAGGATGCCGGAGAGAAGACATAAAACGTAACTCATATCAGTTTCTCCCCGTCCCGGAATTCGGATAAAAACCAGATCCTTGCGGGGTCCGACGTAAAGACCTTGCCGTCAAGATAGCCGAGCGTTTCTCCGCCTCCGCCGAAGGTCAGCCGATACGCGTTCAGTGCCTGAAAAGCGTATCCGCTTTTCCTGTCCTCCCGGTTGACGCCGTATTTTCCGTCCCCGAGCAGCGGGTGACCGATCGACGCGAGGTGCGCGCGGATCTGATGCGTTCTGCCTGTGATCAGCTCGACGCGGAGCAGGGAAAGACCCTTTTCGGACGCGAGGACACGGTATTTCGTGATGACGGTTTTGAGATCGGTCTTTTTGACGTTTTTCGGAGGTTCTTCGTAGATTGTCACGAGGTTGGCGTCCGCGTCCTTCGTCAGAAAGCCGGTCAGAGTATCTTCTTTCTTTTCCGGGACCCCGTGGACGGCACAAAGGTATTCCTTTCTGATCGTGCGGTCCTTTACCATCCGGTTCAGTTCGCGCAGCGACGCCGCGGTCTTTGCCGCGATGACGAGACCGGACGTGTTTCTGTCGATCCGGTTGGCGAGAGCGGGCGTGAACGACTGCTCCGCGTCGGGATCGTAGGCGCCGCTGCGGTACAGATAGGCGAGGACGTGCCCGATGAGCGTATTGACGCTTTCCCCTTCGTCGGGATGAACGATCATTCCCGCGGGCTTGTCGAGGATCAGGATGTTCTCGTCCTCGTAAACGATATTCAGACGCGGCGTCAGCGTACGGAACGCTTCTTTTTCGGCATCGGCGGCAAACAGATCCTCCGGGAGAAAGAGCTGAACCGTATCGCCTTCCGCCAGCAGATAGCCCTGTTCCGTCCGCTTCCGGTTCACCTTGATTTTTTTGGTGCGGATCGCCTTGTACATCAGGGATTTCGGCATTGCGGGGACCGCCTTGCTCAGAAACTTGTCAAGACGCTGCCCGGCATCGTTTTTGGAAATCGTCAGCAGCTTCATGTCTCCTGCCTTTCTTCATTCTTCGGCGATGAATTCTTCCGTCTCTCCGAGCAGACCGAAGGATTGCGTGATCTGACGCACGGTGATCGCGTCCCCGTTTCCGACCGTGACGTTCGGCGCTTTGATCAGCGTCGTGGTCAGGAAGATCGTATCGTGGTTCCATCCGTTGACGGAGATGACGCTGTACCCGGTGAATCCCGTTCCGCTCAGATACAGGTCACCGTCGATCTCGGAATAAGAATCGATCTCGACGGGAAGGGTCCCCATCTGCATTTCGTGCGCCTCGGGCGGATCGCCCTCGTACACGTTCCGGTCACCGTAAAGCATATCGTAGATCAGCGTCTGATAATCTTCTTCAAAGTCCGGATCCTCCGGATCGCTGTATTGCTGGAAGAGATTGATGGTCCCGTTCGTGATCCCGGCAAGGGAGAAGGTGTAGGGGAACAGCTGCCAGGTCTCGATATCTTTTTCGGTCTGCGGCAGCGCCGTGCGGTTGGACCAGATCACGTACTCAGTCGCGTACAGTCTGCCGTCGTTCAGGTCTTCCTCACGCAGGTCGAGCGGGGGAAGATGGTCGCCGTAGAGGACCAGCAGGACCTCCTCCGGATAATCCGAAAGGAAGGAGATCAGCTCCGAAAGGAAGCGGTCCATTTCGGCGATCTGATTCACGTAATACCGATAGGGAACGTCCTTGTCCCGGTCGGGAGAGAATTCCGCTCCGATCGGACCGAAGTCGTCTTCCTCTTCTTTTTTCTCGGGATATCTGCCGTGACCCTGAACGGAAACGGCAAAAATGAAATCCTTTTCCGCCGTGGAATCGAGTGCACGCAGGATCTCGTTGGTCAGGATCTTATCCTTTGCCCAGCCGAGCGGATTGGTCTCGATGCCGTTCATGTATTCGATCGACTGGAACGTATCAAAGCCGAGATTCGGGTAGACGGTGCTGCGGTTGTAAAACGTGCCGATATGGTTATGGATCGCGTGAGTCCGGTAACCGATTTCGGAGAGGTCGCTTGCCGCGGATTCGCAGGGGGTGTCAAGAAGGACGGAGGAATAGGGATATTCCCCGACGCCGAACAGCGTCAGGTCCATGCCCGTCAGGATCTCAAATTCGGTATTGGCGGTTCCTCCTCCGATCGAGGGAACGGAGAGAAAGCCGTGCGGGCAGATATGCGTCAGGCTCCTGAAACATGGGGTCGGATCCTCGGTCAGGGTCAGACCTTTGACCCGCGTCGGGTCAAAGAACGATTCGAGCTGAAGAAAGACGACGTTCGGAGAGGGCTCGGGCCCGTCGTCCGCTTCCTGCTTTTCTTCTTCACTGACTTCTTCGATGATCTCATGAACCGCCTCGCCGGAATAATCCTCCGGCTTTTTGACGCCGCGGTCATAAAGAGAAACGAAAAAGCAGTAGGAAAAGCCGTACTGCCGGTACGTCCCCTTGATATCCTCAAATCGCGCCGGGACCGCTCCGGTCTTCTGAAAACCGAGCAGAAGGACCGCGGTCACGATGAGAGAAGAGAAAAACACCGCCGCTGCTTTTTTGAGCGGGACGGGACAGCCGGCCGGGGCTTTGATGAAAAGGATCGTGAACAGGATGAGGATCAGCACGATGGCAATCCCGAGAACGATCAGGTCGGTCCAACTCAGGTAGACGAAGATGATATCGAAGCAGGTGACAAAGTTGAGAACGTCAAAGCACTGAAACGGCGAGTTCCGCAGAAGCAGACAGATCAGGTTGACGATCCCCGGTACGCTGAGAAGAAACGTCAGGATCACGTATACCGCCGTATGTCTGTGAAAGAATGCCGAAACGGACAGTACGGTCAGAAACACGAAAAAACCGACGAGGAAAGCTGCCGGTTCGGTAAAAAGAAGTATGATCCCGCCGAAGGGCGAACGGGAGTTCAGCCCTTCGGCGAGAAGAGAAAGCAGAAACGCGGTGATCGGACAGACGGCGAGCGGATGCTTTTCAAAGAAGTCACGCACGCCGTCCTTTACCGCTTTGACGGTGTTCATGAAATTATTCGGTACGGAGAGCGACGACGGGATCCTTGTTCGCGGCGATGCTCGCGGGGATCAGTCCGGCAATAAAGGTGAGGAACATACTGAGGATCACGAGGGCGATCGCGCCTCTCCACGGCAGGACGGCGTTCAGGATCATGATATCCGTCAGTGCGTGGATGATAATATTGATCGGAATGGTGAGCAGCAGCGTCACGCCGATGCCGATCGCGCCGGAGAGGAAGCCGATCGTAAGCGTTTCCGCATTGAAGACACGGGAAATATCGGTCTTGGAGGCACCGATTGCGCGCAGGATACCGATCTCTTTGGTGCGTTCCAGCACGGAGATATAGGTGATGATGCCGATCATGATCGAGGAAACGACGAGGGAGATCGCGACAAACGCGATCAGCACATAGGTGATGGCGTTGATGATCGTCGTGATGGAGGACATGAAGAGCGCGACGTAGTCGGTATAGGAGATCTCATCCTCTTCGGAAGCCTGCTTATTGTACGCGGTGATGAGATCGGCGAGCTGATTCTTGTTTTCAAAGGTGTCGGCATAGATCATGATCGTCGTCGGCTGATCGGGATCGATATCACCGAGACGGGCAAGGTTCTTTTCGTAGGTCGAATCGGAAACGTCCTTCGGGACGTCCGTTTCGTAAACGGAGGTGATCTGCTCCGCGGTCAGCTCCATGCCGTCGAGCTGCGCGGCAAGCTGATCCTCGGGAAGCATCGCAAGCTGTGCGGCGGTCCTTGCCGCGTACTGCTCCGCAGCGCTCTGCCGTACCATGTCCGCGGCAGCCTCGAACAGCGTCTCGTCGTCCATCCCGGCAAGATAATTGCGGATGGTGGCTTCATCCGTAAGTCCGGTCTTTTCCTGATACGCCTGAATGATCATCTGCTCGATCATCGGACGCTGGGCGTTTTCGAGAAAGGAGGAAACGGTCTGATCGAGGAATTCATCGGTCGGCACGGACATGAGACGGATATAGATCTCCGCCTTTTTTGCCTGATCGGCGCCGGCAAGGAATTCGCTGACGAGAGACGCGATCTCTTCGTCTGTCAGATCTTTGTCGGTGGGGAAGGGGAAGCCGGTGATCAGGTCGGTCTCGGTGTTTGCCTTCTGCGCTTTCAGCAGTTCGTTATTGACGGTTTTGTCAATGACGAGATCGGTCAGCTCCGAGGTGTAGCAGATCGAGCCGGAGATCATATTCGAGACGGCGTCGGGATTCGGACGGATGATACCGACGATATGGAGGTCGATCGCGTTTTCACTGCCGAAGAGGATCGAAAGACCCGCGTCGGTCGTGGAAAGGTCGGTGTACGTGCCGTCCGCGTTTTTCTGATAGTGATAAGGCTGGGGCACGAGACGGAGCTCTCTGCCGCAGATCTCGTCGAAGGTCCAGCTGTCGTTGTCGACGGGGATCATGTCCTGCTTGAACGCGGCCTCCATGATCTCGGTCAGCTCCTCCTCGGATTTGAGACCGAGGATATAAAGGACGAGGTCGCTCAGTTCATTTCTGCGGTTCAAGACGAGGACGAGCTCGTTCGCGTTCTCCGGCCATTTACCGTAGACCAGATCGTACTGATCGGCAAGGAGCGGATGGATCCCGCCCTCGGGGGAGGAGAGGAGCTCTTCCCAGACGCTGGAGGAGGACAGGGAGGACGTGCCGCCGAGCGCGGACGCTCCGCCGCCCATTCCCATCGAGGAGTAGAGCTTATTGAAGAAGCCGGAGATATCGGAACGGATGACCTCGCCGTCGACGTTCTTCGCGTAGACCGGCATATTCAGGTCGTAGATATAGCGGACCGCGCTCAGGTATTCGTCAAACGCGGGCGTGGCTTCAAGATGTTTCTTGAAATTGCCGAGGTTGTTCTGATTCGCTTCGATGGAATTCACCTGATTGATCAGGCGGTACATCATCGAGTTGACGTAGATGCGGTCTTCTTCCCGCTGCGGCTTGGGGGTGTCCTCGGATTCCTCTTCCTTGGCGCTTGCGCCGGTCATGGAGACGATGATAGAGGAGAGGTCGTAGGTCTCTTTTTCAAGTCGGATCGGGTAACTGGAAAGCGTATCCTGCTGGACTCTGTCGATATACGCCTTGATACCGGTCGAAAGAGAAAGGATCAGGGCGATGCCGATGATGCCGATCGAGCCGGCAAACGCGGTAAGGAAGGTACGCGTCTTTTTGGTCATCAGATTCTGCAGGGAGAGGGAAAGCGCGGTGAAGAAGGACATGGAGGGCTTTTTCTCGCGCGGCTGATCCTTTTTGGAAAGGACCTCGGTCTCTTCGCCGTGATAGGGGGCGGTATCGTCAATGACCTGACCGTCGAGCAGACGGATCGTACGGGTCGCGTACTGTTCCGCAAGCTCGGGGTTATGCGTGACCATGATGACGAGGCGGTCCTTTGCGATCTCCTTCAGGATATCCATGACCTGCACGGAGGTCGCGGAGTCAAGCGCACCCGTCGGTTCATCCGCGAGCAGGATGTCGGGGTCGTTGACGAGCGCACGCGCGATCGCAACGCGCTGCATCTGACCGCCGGACATCTGGTTGGGCTTTTTGTTCAGCTGATCCCCGAGGCCGACCTTTTCCAGCGCGGCGGCTGCTTTTTTCTTTCGCTCGGACTTGGATACGCCGGAAAGCGTCATCGCAAGCTCGACATTGGAAAGGACCGTCTGGTGGGGGATCAGGTTGTACGACTGAAAGACGAAACCGATGGAATGGTTTCTGTACGTGTCCCAATCGTGGTCGTTGAATTCCTTCGTGGATTTTCCGTTGACGATCAGGTCGCCGTCCGTGTACTGGTCAAGTCCGCCGATGATATTGAGCAGCGTTGTCTTGCCGCAGCCGGACTGACCGAGGATCGCGACGAATTCGTTTTTCCTGAATTCAATGTCAACACCGCGGAGCGCCGGAACGGTATCGGCGTCCGTCAGATAGGTCTTCTGAATGTTGATGAGCTTGAGCATTCGTTCTTCTCCTTGTGGTTTGTTATTCGTTTCCCATGACGTCCCACGGTGTCAGGATACCGAGCAGTCTGTCGTTTTTCGTTCCGTCTTCCGTTAAGAGGATCATCGCAAGCCGTTCTCCCTTACGGAAGCGCGAGGTGATCAGCGAGATCGCGGCAGAGGACGGATCCGAGGCTTTCATGAACTGATATTTCTTTCCGACCGCGGAAAGGGAAGTGAACGTTTCCAGGTCCCGTACCAGCGTCTTTTCGCCGGCGAGCTCACCCGACTTCGCCTGATAGCGTAGGATCGCGTTTTCGCTGAGGATGCCGACGGCCCTTCCGTTATGCAGGATCGGAACGCCGGAGATCCCTCTGCCTGCCATCTGCTTCATGACCGGAAGGAGACTGTCGTCGGGATCGGCGGACAGGATCTCTGAAATCGGCGTGCAGACGTCGATGCAGCGCTTCGGCTCCCGGATCTTTCCGATCACGGTTTCGAGAAGCGTGATCATTCCGCTGCTCGGCGTAACGGCGTATTCCCCGTTGATCTGCGGCTTGTGCTGAAGCAGTGAGCGCACCTCTCTGCAATAGCGCAGCTCCGAAGCAAGGGGCTTGAACTCCTTCATTTTTTCCAGACGGGAAACGGAGGTCCCGTCCGCGGGAAGATCGTATTCGGTGATCGCGATCTGTTCAAGCGTTTTATAGAGATCGAGAAAACGTTCCGTTTTCGTCATATCCGTGATCCTCGTTTCGATTCACTGAAAACTCCGAACTATATTATAACGTTTTATTCATGAATAAATCAATTCCAATTGTTTTCCATTTATGAATAATAATCGTTTTCCTTGTTGATTTTCGCCGTTTTTTCTGTTACAATGGTATTACGTTACGAAAACGGGGCTGTTGCACGTTAGTGCAGCAGCCCCGGAACGGAACGAAAGAGCACGCCGGAGATCACAGTTTTCCCCGGAGCAATCCTTCCTCGTACATTTTCTGAAGAGACATCATGATACCGAACTTTGCGTGATACCAGGTGAGACCCCCCTGGAAATAGACCGCGTAGGGCGGGCGGATCGGTCCGTCCGCGGACAGCTCGATGGAGGAGCCCTGAACGAAGGCACCTGCCGCCATGATGACTTTGGCGTCGTAGCCGGGCATCGGGCTCGGGATCGGGGTGACGTAGCTGTCGACCGGCGCGGCGCTCTGGATCCCTTTGCAGAAGGCGCACATCGCTTCCTCGGAACCGAGCTCGACTGCCTGGATGATATCGTGCCTGCTTTCGCTGCCGTTCGGGATCACGCGGAAACCGAGCTTTTCATAGCAGTTTGCCGCAAAGACGGCGCCCTTGAGCGCGGACGCGACGACGGTCGGTGCGAGGAAAAAGCCCTGATAGAAGGCGGGCATGAGGCCGAGATTGGCGCCTACCTCCTGACCGAGACCGGGTGCGCTGAGCCGGAACGCGCAGCGGGAAACGCATTCCTCCGTGCCGCAGATATATCCGCCGATCGGAGCGAGGCCGCCGCCCGGGTTTTTGATCAGGGACCCGACGATCATATCCGCGCCGAGATCGGAGGGCTCGATCGTCTCCACGAATTCCCCGTAGCAGTTGTCGACCATGACCTTGAGACCGGGCTTGACCGTTTTGACGAAGCGGATCAGTTCCCCGATCTGCGTGACCGAAAAGGTGGGTCTCGTGGCGTACCCTTTGGAGCGCTGGATGGTCACGAGCTTCGTCTTTTCGTTGATCGCGCGGCGGATCCCCTCGTAGTCGAACGTTCCGTCGGGGAGCAGATCGACCTGCGCGTAGGATACGCCGTATTCCCTCAGAGAGCAGGGGGAGGGACGGATCCCGATGACTTCCTCAAGCGTATCGTAGGGTCTGCCGACGGGTGAAAGAAGCTCGTCGCCGGGCAGAAGGTTGGCGGAGAGGGCAACGGTGAGGGCGTGCGTCCCACAGGTGATCTGCGGACGGACGAGCGCCGCCTCGGTGTGGAAGGTATCCGCGTAGACGCGCTCCAGATTGTCTCTGCCCATATCGTCGTAGCCGTATCCGGTCGTTGCGGCAAAATGGGAGGCGTTGACGCGGTTCTTCTGCATGGCGGCGATGACCTTGCCCTGATTGTATTCCGCGACGCGGTCAATCTCGTCAAAACGCGCGCGGAGATCGGAAAGGACCGTTTCGGAAAAGTCGAAAACCGTTTTCGAGATCCCGAGTTTTTCGTACATGGCTGCGTTATCTGTCATGATCTTGTTACCCCGTTACTTTTTGTGTCATTATATCAAATCGTTTTCACTCTGTCAAGCCGGAGCGGAAAGGAGAGGCTTATGACTTATCAGGAACGTCTGGACCGCTTGTCATCGGAACTGTATCCTATCGGCTTCGGAAGGATCCCGCAAGTCCCGCTGCCCGAAGGGGGCAGAACGGTCTGCGGCAACGGGAGTCTTGTGCTTTTCTGTCTGAAAGGAATGAGGGAATCCGTGTTTTTCATGAGGAGAGACGAACCGGACCGGATGACCCGCGTTGCAAGATCCCTGCGGGGGTTTCTGTCTCTTCTCGTTTCCGTCGGGGATCTGTACGCCCTTTTGTTTCTGATTTCCTGTAAAGACCGGGAGGCGTGGGAAATATATCACGCGTCACATCCGCTGTCAAGGGAACAGAAACGTGCCGTTTCTCTTCTCGAGAAGGAATTCGGCGTCAGGAAGAATCCCGACCCGTACGGTGCCGTGCGTGCCGCGGCGGAAACGGCTGCAAGTGAAGCGCCCGCGGCGGAAAATGCGGAAAGAAAAGATCATTCCTCTCCGTCCGTGGAGTTTGCGGAGATCCTGTTCTGATCCCCCGCTTCCGCGCACTGCTTCAGGTGTGCGATCTCGTCCGCCGTCAGCTCCCGGTACTGTCCCCGTTCCATCCCGGGGTCGAGCCGCAGACCGGCAAACGCCGTGCGCTCGAGACGGACGACCTGATTGTGTACCGCCTTCATCATCAGCTTGATCTGGTGATATTTTCCTTCCCGGATCGTGATCAGTGCTTCTTTTTCCCCGGTCAGTCTGACCATGCAGGGAAGCGTACGGATCCCCGTCTCCAGAAGGACTCCGTTTTCCAGCGCCGTTCTGTCGATTTCGGAGAGCGGGAACTTTACGTTCACGAGGTATTCCTTATCGACGTGACGCGCCGGTGAAAGCAGCCTATGAGACAGAACGCCGTCGTCCGTCAGAAGCAGGAACCCGACCGTGTTCTTGTCCAGACGGCCGCAGGGAAAGACGCCGATCTTCTGCAGCTGCGGCGGAAGAAGGGATACGACGTACGGTCCCGGGTCATCCGTGGCACTGACGTAACCCTCCGGTTTGTTCATCATCAGGTAGACGTGGTCACGGTAACCGATCTGCTCGCCGTTCAGCGCGATCCGCTGCGTTTCGGGATCGACGTGAAGATCCGCTTTCCCGACGGAGACGCCGTCGACCGTGACCGCGCCCTTTTTCACGAGCAGGGCCGCTTCTTTTCTGGAAACGAGACCGGTGGAAGACAGAAATTTGTCAAGACGCATGTTCGCCAAGGAAAGACCGCCTCTTTTCTCTTCAGTATCGTCAGACTGGTACATTATACCACGGATCGGGGAAAATTGCAAACGTGCGTGACGTATTCACAAACTTTTTACGAGAATAACGAGAACTTGCCGTATTTCTATGATAAACTGAACCAAAATTTGATATATAACGAGGCTGAATCCATGCAGAAACGCGTACTTGCCGTTCACGATATCTCCTGCGTCGGAAAGTGCTCCCTGACCGTAGCGCTTCCGATCCTTTCCGCTGCCGGACTAGAAACGTCCGTCCTGCCGACCGCCGTTCTTTCGACTCATACCGGCGGCTTTACCGGCTATACCTTCCGCGATCTGACGGAGGATATTTCGCCCATCCTCGATCACTGGGCTTCTCTCAATCTCCGCGTCGATTCCGTCTATACGGGCTACCTCGGTTCGTTTGAACAGTTGGAGCTCGTTTCCGGGCTGATCGATCGCTTCCGCCGGGAAAATACCGTTGTGATGGTCGATCCCGTGATGGCGGATAACGGAAAGCTGTACGCGGCGTTCGGTGCGGATTTTCCCGCCGGGATGCGCCGTCTCGTCGAAAAGGCGGATATCGTCGTTCCGAATATGACCGAGGCGTCCCTGCTTCTCGGCATCCCGTATCCCGGTGAAAACTGTGACCGGGAAACCGTTCTTTCCGTCCTGAAGAAGCTGACCGGACTCGGACCCCGTGAAGCGGTACTGACAGGCGTTTCCTTTGAGGAAGGAAAGCTCGGCGCCGCGGCATACGACCGTGAGACGGGCGTCATGTACGAATACGCCTCCGAAAGAGTGGAAGGATATTACCACGGGACGGGCGACATCTTCGGCAGCGCGCTGCTTGCCGCACGCCTGAAAGGGAAGGACCTCGGGGATTCGATCCGCATCGCGGTTGATTATACGCTTGCCGCGATCCGCAGGACCGCAGCGGAAGGGACCGACCGGAAATACGGCGTGAATTTTGAGGAGTGTATTCCGGACCTGATTTCCATGCTTTCCTGACGGACATGAAAAAGCTCTCTCCCGCCGCCTGGCTTGTTGTCATGTTCCTTACCGGCGTCGTTCTCGGACTGGTCCTGCTGGTGCTCATTCCGCCCGGGATCTGGCTGTCGGTGCGGCTCGCCGTTTTTCTCCTTTGCGTTGCCGTCGGTCTTTTCTTCTTCGGCGCTGTCCACGAGGCAGGACACATGATCGCCGGGTGGATCGGCGGATACCGGTTCGTATCCTTCCGTATCGGCTCCGTGATCCTTTACCGGTGCCGCGGAAAACTGAAGCTCGGAAAAAGAAAACTGGCGGGGACAAGCGGCCAGTGCCTGATGGCACCGAGGGAGGATAAAAAGCAGAACGTTATTCTTTACCTTCTCGGCGGTCCCGCGGCGGATCTGATCTCGGCGGTCCTGCTGATCGCCGCGGCGGTGCTTTCGTCCGACGCGACGGCTTACGCTCTCTCCTGCCTCTTTGCAGGGATGTTTCTGATCTCCTTTCTCCTGAACGCGATCCCTCTGTCTCCGGGCGGGATCCCGAACGACGGGGAAAACGCGCGCCGGATCCGGGCTAATCCCGCGGCGGCACGCGCGGTCGAGTTGCAGCTGCGGATCAATGAGGCGTCGGAAAACGGGATCTCCCTTTCCGATATGCCGCGGGAATGGTTCCTTCTTCCTCCGCCCGAGACGCTGAACGAGCCGCAGATGATCGGAGTCCTGCTCAATTGCGGGGAATATGCCGGAAGCATCGGTGACCGGGAGGGAATGATCGGGATCATGGATTACGCGATCGGTCTTCCGGACACGATCCCGCTGCACCGTCTTCAGGCGGAAGCGGATCTGATGACCGCATTGCTTCTGACTTCTTATGAAGAAGCGGACTATGATCCGCGAAGATTTTCGGATCCGCGCTTTTCCGATCTGTTTCTTGCGTTCGGGCAGAACGGCAATCCTTCGGTCGCGCTTGCGGAGTCTGCGTATCACGCGCTGATCCGCCGCGATCCCGTTTCGTTCCGGGCAGCCGCTGGCCGCTTCGAGCGCGCACTGCCGATGATGACGGAGGGACAGAGAAACGACGCGTTGCGGGAAATGCAGTCGGTATGGGAAAAGATCGCGTACGTTCTCGGAGAAGCATTTTTCCGGTGCTGAAAAGATATGAACAGACGACCGCCGCAGCGGGGACTTTCCGCGGCAGCGGTCGTTTTTTGATCTGATTCCGTTACAGTGATTTCAGGAATGCCGTGAGGAGGCGCGCGATCCGCTCGTGCCCGAGATCGTTCGGGTGGAGACCGTCGGGGAGAAATTTTTCCCTGATCGCGGGAACGCCCGGCTGCATCCCGGAGACCGACCAGAGGTCAAGAACCGGGAGGGAATAGTATTCCGCCGTTTTTTTGATCAGGGATACGTAGCCGGAGAGCGGAAGGTAACCGTCCGGCTTGCAGTCGCCGTGAGGATCGCTTTCGTTCGATCTGTGAAGGGGCGTCATGACGACCGTGACGGCGTCCGGATATGCGGCAAGGATCCCGGAATACAGAAAATGGAGCGCACCGCAGAACGTGTCCGGCGTCCGGTCCTCCGGGGTTCCGATGGGGGCGAATCCGTGACCGAAGTCGTTCGTTCCGCCGAAGATGACGATGACGTCCGCGTCCGGGTCGATCGCACCGATGCGGGAGCAGTAATCCTTGTCGTTCCTTTCCGTGTCACCGGGCTGGATCGCGATGCGTGTTCCGCCGATGCCGAGATTGACGGCGCGGATCCCCTCGTATTTTTCCATCAGGTCGGGGAAACGGGCTGCAGGAGAGGAGACGCCGTGCCCCGCGGTAATGCTGTCGCCGAGAAATACGATCTTTTTGCTTTTCAGTTCCATAAGTTTCATAGAAAAAGAACTGCGGCTGCAAAGCGGCAGTTCTTTTTAACGGAATTATTTTGCTTCTTCCATGACGACGGGAGCATCGACCGCGTTCTTGCGGACGCTCTCAACGCCGTTGAGGCAGCTGGCCTTGGTCTTGTAGCCTTCGGAAACGGCAATGATTTCACCGTTGCGGGCCTTCAGACGGAAGCGGAATTCACCGGCCTTGTCGGTATATACCTCAAACTTCGGGTTCTTGGCGACAGCGTAGCCTTCCTCGGTCTGATCCTCAAAGTTCGCGATCGGCGCGTTCTTTGCGACGCTGGCAATCCCGTTTTTGCAGGAGGTGAGCGTCTTGTAGATCTCGGAGGTAGCGATGACTTCGCCGTTTCCGGCCTTGAGGTTGAACTTGGTACCGGTCTTAACGGTGCGAATAACAAATTTTCCCATGTTTTTTCCTTTCTCCGCGCAGCGGAATTGAATTTCTTCTCTCATCTTATCATATTATCAACTTTTTGTCAATTATTTTTTGTGATTTTGTCAAAAGAAAGTACCGCGCCTCCGGGCTGTTGCCGTTCTCCGCGGCACCACGATAATAAATCGCATAAAAAAACGGCGTGAAATCGGAAAAAACTTTTTTAGAAAAAGCCTTGACTTTTCCTATCCGTTCTGCTATAATATAAACCGTTCGATACGCGAGTGTAGTTCAATGGTAGAATTCCAGCCTTCCAAGCTGGCCGCGTGGGTTCGATTCCCATCACTCGCTCCATCAAAGGACTTGCCTCGGCAAGTCTTTTTTTCTGCAAACGGTAAGGGCTATGAATAGAAATCTTCTGATCGCGGTCATTCTTCTGCTTTGTATCATATTGCCGTCCTGCGTCTTTCGCGGAACGTATCCCATGCCTTCCGAACCGGTTTCGACGGTCGTACCGGACGGAAACGACAGTGCCCTTCCTCCTCCGTCCTATCCCGACGATGATACGGAACCGGAAACGGAGCCTCTGACGGAATCCGAAACGAAGCCGGTTACTGATTCCGTAACTGAGCCTCAGACGGAGCAGGAAACGGAATCGGAAACGTTTCCCGAAACGGAAGCGCCGACCGGACCGACGGTGTCGGAGATCGGTCCCGTCCCGGGGACGGGAATCCTTTACCGGCAGGCCGGAGAAAAGGGAAGGCTTCTGATCGCGATCGATCCCGGCCATCAGGACCATTCCATGAACGACACGGAGCCGAACGCACCGGGCTCTGATGTGATGAAGGCAAAGGCGACCTCCGGGACGCAGGGCGCTTTTTCCGGGATCCCGGAGCACGAGCTGAATCTTTCGGTCGCGCTTCTCCTGCGTGACGCTCTTCTGTCCCGCGGGTATTCCGTTCTGATGATCCGTGAAACGGGGTCGGTTTCGATCAGCAACGCCGAGCGTGCGGTCCTTGCCTCGGAAAACGGCGCGGAAGCCCTGATCCGGATCCACGCAAACGGTGCCGCCGATCCGTCGGTGAACGGCGCTCTTACCATGTGCCAGACCCGCAGGAACCCATATAACGGAGAAGGGTACGAAGAAGCGCGCCGGCTCAGCGAGCTCGTCCTTGATTCCTTCTGCCGGGCGACCGGAATGAAAGCCCTGTACGTTTCCGAGACCGATACCATGACCGGCATCAACTGGTGTACAATCCCGGCAACGATCGTGGAAATGGGCTTTATGTCAAACGAGTCGGACGACCGTAAAATGGCGGAGGACTCCTTCCGGTCAAACGCCGCGAACGGGATCGCCGACGCGATCGACCGATATTTTGATTAAAAAACCGGGAACGGTACGGAGATCGCTCTCCCGTCCGTTCCCGGTCGTTCGTTTATGTTTCTTTTTGCGTTCGCTTCGTCAGGATCAGCGCTCCGATCAGCAGCATTCCCTGACCGACGACGTTGACGCCTTCGGCTGCCCAGTTCGCGGCTGCCGTATCGAAATCCCTTGACGAGAGATATCCCATCCCGAGCATGAGAAGCAGGTTGACCGTGAAAAACACGATCGCCGGCTTCTTTTTTTCTTTGGCGGCACAGACGCAGAGACCGACGTCGAACATGGCCTGACCGAGGACCATCATCGGGATGAACAGCAGCGTTCCTGTGAAGACGGTCGGAATCGCTTCTCCGTAAAGGACGGTCTCTTTTTTCTTTTTGCACAGACCGACCGTTCCGATCCCGGCTAAAAGAAGACCGATCGACTGGAGGGGAAGGAACAGCGTGTTCAGCGAGGAAAAGTCGCAGACGTTTGCGGCATAGAGGAGTTTGTAGGTTGCTTTGAGAAAACCGGCAAGGAATACGTCCACCATTCCCGCGGAAAACAGCGTAAAGGAACGGCTGCTCAATTTCCCGTTCAGGAATCGGCTGAGGATCAGGAAGGACGCGAGAAAGATACCGACCGGCAGAAAATCCGCCAGTGCCATGACAACGGAAAACTCTTTCATACCGTTTGCCCGTCCTTTTTATTTCTGTTGATTCAGATGGTAGATCGGCAGAAGCGGGAGAAGGATCGGCGTGCGGTCCGCGTACGCTTTGTACGCGGGATCGTCTCCGTACCGTTCCATCTGCCTCTTTTCCAGACGCTGCGCGCCGTTGAACATGATGTAGACGATGCTGATATAGGCGACGACCGCAAGGATCCACTGTCCGGCGCCTTTCAGCGCGGTCACGGAACTGACGAGGACACCCGTCCAGAAGGTGATCTCACCGAGGTAATTCGGGCAGCGAACGATCCGGTAGAGTCCTTTGGTCGCGACCATTTTCGGGTTTTCTTTTTTCTGTGCGGATTTCTGTCGGTCTGCTTCGGATTCAAGAAGCAGCCCGGCGACCGAGATCACGACCCCGATCAGCGGGACGGCGACGTCCTTTGCGCCGTTTGCGTAACGGTAAAGAACGGGGCTGACCTGGATCGTATAGAGTGCGGCAACGAAGATCCAGATCGTGACAAGCACGAAGACCGGCATCTTTTTGTCACCCTGGATGTCGTCCTTCAGCGTTTTACGGTAAGAGGCGCTTTTGAGTTCCCGGTAGAGCAGGAACCCGGAAAGACGCGCACCGTACGCGATGAACAGAAGCGTCTGGATGACCGCAAGCCAGGTGACGCCTGCCGCCCATCCGTTCACGAGTGCAAGGATCAGCACCGTGATGCCGCCGCCGGCCACCGCAAAACCGTAGCCGATGGAGAGAAAATAGACGAATTTCTTAAATCCGACCGCACAAAGGACGGCGCACACGGCGTATATGATCAGAAGGGAAGTCCACTGCATACCGTTACCCTCCGAAGCTGTTCCTGATATATTCGGCAAAACTGCGGTCTCCGTAGACCGTGTCGCCGATCATATCCTCCGTCATCGTCCACTTACCGAATTTGATGACGCCTTCTCTGCCGTTCTTTTTGATCTTCGCGATCAGGGCAAGGACGTCAAAGAGAAGAGCGGGCGCGTGCTTGATCACGGGCTCTTTTCCCGCTGCGGCAAAGCATTGGTTTGCGATCTCCTCGTAGGTATAGGTCTCTTTTCCGCCGACGTCGTAGGTGCGGTTTTCATCGCACATGTGTGCGACGATGAACTCCGCGAAGTCCTCGGTCGCGATCACGTTGCAGCGGATCGGCTTTTTGCCGAGCAGGGAAACGGAGCCCTTTTCCACCATCGGACGGAAGACCTTGACGATGTCGTAAAAATATCCGGTCGGACGGAAGATGACGTGGGTCATGCCGCTCTTTTTCAGTTCCGCTTCAAACATGGTCTTTGCGTGGAGCATCGGGATATCGGGTGCCTTGTCTGCTTTGATGACCGAAACGAACGCGAAGTTTTTCACGCCCGCAGCCTTTGCTTCGTTCAGTAGATTCAGGTTCCCGTGATAATCGATATCGTATGCGGAAACCGTCGCGGAAGCTTTGGTCAGGCCGATCGTCGTGACGACGACGTCCGCGCCGTCACATAGCCCCTTCAGTGTCTCGGGATCGGTGGCGTTGATCTTGCGGAAGGTATAACCGGTCACACCGATATCCTTTTCCGCCATATCCGCAGCAATGACCTCGTGTCCCGCCGCAAGCAGGGTCTTCAATACGTCGCTTCCGAGATTACCGAAAGCACCGCCGAGTACGACTTTCATGATTTTTCCTCCTCAGATTGTCAGTATTATTTCAGATGATTATTTCTTGTTCTGTTTTTTCTTTTCTTCCGCTCTCTTGTCGTTGATGATCTTCATCTCGGGTTCGTCGATCAGGGTGACGTTGTTTTCCTTTGCCCAGTCGACGCAGCCCTTCAGGACGAGGGGAAGGAAGACGCGCGGCACGTTCAGGAGGGTCTTGAGGGCGGCGTCCGTGAATTTCACTTTGTCGTCGGCACGGTCGGCAGCATAACGGACCGACTCGAGCGATGCCTGACGGATCTGAAGCAGCTCCGCTCTCAGTCTGGCTTTGCGGTGGAACCAGAAGTTCTTGCTGTCCCGGTAACCGTAGTCGACGGGAAGCGGAGGGAAGTCCTTTGCGCGTACGCCGTTGATGATCGCGTCGGAGTATTTCTTCTTCATTAAGATCCGGTCGATCTTCAGGATGAAATGCGCGCCGAATTTGGAGGTGATGCCGTTGAAATCGTGATACGGTCCCTCGTAACCGTTCAGGCAGCCGGGCTTGTCGTTCTCGGCGTGGTCGAGCGTGCTGACCCAGGTGCATTCGATCGCCTCGATCGCGTCGGTCAGAACCATCGGACGCTTTTCTCCGGTCTCTTCCTCGATCTGACCCTTTTCCAGACGGAAGCTGCACTTCGGCATTTTGTCGGAGGGTTTGTCTCCCGGCCACGACAGCTTGACGGCTTCCTTGAACGATTTCGGGTTGTCGTCAATGAAGTTGATCGTGCATTTTCCGGTGCGGAGGATGTTCTGGGCAGTATTGGAGGAGTTACGGCAGGAAAGGAGCATTGCGTAGAAATCTTTTCCCGCGACGTAATAGGGCTGAACCAGGGAATACGGACCGAGCGTCGTGCTGCCGTCCTCGCACAGTGTACCGATGACGACGGTAGGCATGGGGAAGAACAGGGAAGTCTGGTAGAAATTGTCTACGATGCGAAGATTTTCAAAGCTGCTCATGGTGATTCTCCTTATATTTTATATTTCTTCGGATGACGTGATGAGGGAGAGGACGCTCCATAGTTCGGGGAAGGAATGTGAGGTGCAGGACCAGGATAGGAGCGACTCTGCAAGAAATTCCGCGCGGAACCTGCGGTCAGGCTCCGGCAATGCGGGAAAAAGACCGGTGAGAAGTGCCGCGATCCGACTGCGGAGCAGGCCGTGCTTGTCGCTGAAATGAGCACCGTAGTCCGCGGCTGCGTCCTGATCGGAAAAGAGGTCTTTATGATCCTCGGAAAACGCGCGTATCCCGTCCCAGACGGCGCGCACGGCTTCTTTCCCGTCCGCGGCGGCACCGATCCCGGCGCGCATCGCTTCCTCTGTTTTCATCCAGTCCTCCAGCATGAAGGAAGCGATCAGATAATCCTTGGAGGGAAAGTAGTTGTAGACGGTGCCGACCGCGAGCCCGCAGGCACCGGCGACGGAACGGATCGTCGTTTTGGAATAACCGTTTTCCGTGATCTGTTTTCTTGCTTCCGCAAGAAGCTGTTCTTTGACGTTTTCTATGATTTTCGGCATAAGACTTTCCTCTGATCTTTTTATGAACACGTTCATTATAGCATAAAGAAACGGAAATGTCAATCAAATTTATAAAAAACCGTTCATATAACAGACAAATTTGAACATATTCGACAAGATGGTTCGGCACCCGATTTTTTTCGGCTTTTTGTCTTGACAAATCGCGCCGGCCGTGCTATAATCTTTAACGCAATGGGGATTTGTGTAACGGCAGCACGACAGACTCTGACTCTGTTTGAGGGGGTTCAAATCCCTCATCCCCAGCCAGAAAGAAGCATCCTTCGGGATGCTTTTTTCAATGAAGTCTTAGTAAATCTTATAAGTTTTAACCAATAAGATGGAAGACTGCATTTCCGACAAAGGAGTAAGGTCATGAAGAGCACCGATCACGAAAATCATATCGAACTCGTTTCGACCCCATCGGGCGAAACGTTTGAGGAATACACGATCCCCGATCCTCGTTTCTCCCTCTCCGGTATCTTCTTTGAAGAGAGCACGAACCGCTTCGTCCGGATGCCCTCCGAAATCGCAGAGAAGGTCAATCCGGGCGTGAAGGACGTAAACGCGCATACTTCAGGCGGCAGGCTTCGCTTTACGACCGACGCGAAGCAGATCATGCTCTCCGTCGTCAGTGACAAGCTGACAGTCTTCCCACCGATGTCGCTTCCCGGAAGAAGCGGTTTCTTTCTGCTGGAGGAGACCGATCGGGGGTACTTTCACCGTGCCGCTTTCCTCCCGCCGAAGCCGGAATATTCAGCCGTGAGCGAGCTTCCAGGCGAAGGGATGCGGAAATACGTCCTTTTCTTTCCCGCCTATAACGACGTCCGCTCACTGAAGATCGCTTTTCCCGCGGGTACGAAGGTCGGGGCGAGCGACCCTCTGCGTCCGGACGTGAAGCCGATCCTCTACTACGGTTCTTCGATCACGCAGGGCGGCTGCACCTCAAGACCCGACAATACCTACGAATCCTTTATCTACAAATGGAACGGCATTGATTTCATCAATCTTGGCTTTTCGGGCTCGGCGCTTGCCGAGGAAACCGTAGCAGAGTATCTTGCGTCGCTCGATCCTTCCGTGTTCGTTGTTGACTACGACCATAACACGCCGGATCCGGAGTATCTCAGCAAGACGCACTATCCGCTGTATAAGACCTTTCGCAATGCACATCCCGATACGCCGATGCTTCTGATCTCCGCACCCGAAAACGACGGAGAGACTCCGAAATGGTTGGAACGCGCGGCGGTCGTGAAGGAGACCTACGACCGAGCGATTGCCGAAGGAGATCAAAACGTGTATTTCATCGATGGGAAAGAACTGTTTGAGGGAGAGGACCGAGGAAGCTGTACGGTCGACGGTACGCATCCGAACGACCTCGGCTTCCGGCTCTTTGCAAAGAGGGTATACGAAAAACTGATCGGGATCGACCCTATCTTCCGCTGATTTCGGTCAAAGGAACGTCGTCCCTGAATCGTTTCTCGTTGACCGTTTGTGAAAGCACTTGTGAAGGCAGGTGCTTTTTCGTTCTGAAACGGTGAACGGCAGCATAGAGTAGAGAAAAAACGGGGTAATTGAGATGCGAAAAGGAATCAAAGCAGCGATATGCGTTTTTCTGTCGTTTCTATGCCTGATCGGTGCCGGGATCTCCGGTAACGCGGAGGAACTTACGGTCGCATCACCGGAGACGGCACTCCCTTTTGAAGTGCGCGCCCGATCTGCCGTGCTGATGGATGCCGCGACGGGAACCGTTTTATACGATATGAACGGAAGCACGGCGTACCCTCCCGCTTCCGTTACGAAGGTCATGACGCTGCTTCTCGTCATGGAGGCGATCGACGCCGGGACACTGGAGCTTGACGCGGAGATCACGGTCAGCGGAACTGCTGCGGGAATGGGCGGCTCACAGATCTATCTGGAGCCGGGGGAGACGATGCGGGTGGAGGATCTGCTGAAGTCCGTTGTCATTTCTTCCGCAAACGACGCCGCGGTGGCGCTTGCCGAGGCGGTCAGCGGAAGCGTTGATGCTTTTACCGCGAAAATGAACGAAAAGGCGGCGGAGCTCGGGATGACGTCGACGCTTTTTGAGAATCCGACGGGACTTGACGATACCGCGGAGCGCCACCTGACCTCTGCCGCGGATATCGCCGTCATGTCGAGAGAACTGATCGTGAAGCATCCGCAGATCCTGAAATACAGTTCGATCTGGATGGATACGATCCGGGACGGTGCGTTCGGTCTTTCCAATACCAATCGGCTGATCCGGTTCTATCCTGGCGCGAACGGGCTGAAGACCGGTTCCACCTCCAAGGCGAAATACTGTATCAGCGCCGCAGCAGAGCGCGACGGGATGCAGCTGATCGCCGTGGTCATGGGCGCGGACACCCGCGATATCCGGAACGAAGAGGCAAAGAAATTATTGGATTACGGCTTTTCCCATTACCGTTCCGTGACCGTTCCCGGAGGGGATGCGGGTCCCCTCTCCGTGCTCGGAGGGACCGCGGAAACGGTCGGGACGGAATACGGGGGCGGGGTCTATCTGAAAGAGAAAAAAAGCACTGCCGTACCCGAGGTCGTGACGGAGCTTCGCGGTCCGGTCGACGCTCCGGTCAGGAAAGGACAGATCGTCGGCACTGCCCGGTTCCTTCTGGATGGGGAAGAGATCGGAAGCGCGGATATCAAGGCGTCGTCCGAGGTACTGCGGCTCGGCTTCAAAGACGTATTCCTGCGCGTGCTGCAAAGATTCCTGTTCGGCTGAGGTGGGAAAAACTTTTTCTTGCAAGTTCCTTTCTTTTCTGCTATAATGCAGGAAAGGAAGTGAAGCCAGATGGAATCAGTCAAAGGAAATACGACTGTCATTTTACAGCGGATCGCGCTCGTGCTGATCCTGCTCGCCGCGGGATTCCTTGCGGTCAGCGGGTTATTCTGCAGGGTCGATATGAATATGGAGAATTCGTCACTGGAAAACGTGGTGTTTCTCCGGGATTCCGTTCTGTGGAATATTATCACGCTCGCGCTGTTTTTCGTGACCCTCTGCGTTTTCGGCCTGGTGTCGAAAAAAGAAATCAAGATCCCGTCTTACGTTTTTTCGCTGCTGATCCTGATCTGGGTCGTCGGGATCGGAACTTGGTTCATTCTGACGTCCCGCTCCGCGCCGACGCACGATTCCTATATCGTTACGGTCACGGGCGCCAAGGCGGCAAACGGGGATCTTTCGGAGTTTGACAGGGAATATTATCTCCGCTTCCCGTTTCAGCTCGGTTACGTGCTTTGGACCGAGATCCTCTGCCGTGTCTTTTCACTGACGGATCACTATCTCGCGATCGAGGTCGTCAACGTCTTCTGTCTTGCGATCGCCGAGGCGATCCTCCTCCGGATCACCGACCGGATCTTCAGCGACAGAAGGGTCACCGTGCTTCTGTTCGCGTTCCTCATCCTGTTTATCCAGCCGATCCTGTTCTGCTCGTTCTTATACGGGACGGTCCCGGGGATGATGTTTGCCGTCCTGATGATCGACTGCTTTCTGTCGTTCCGCTCCTCCGGTAAGCTGATCTGGGCGCTTCCGATGGCGCTCTGCGGCACGCTCGCCGTTCTGCTGAAGCTGAACAATATGATCCCGGTCGCTGCGCTTTGCGCCGTTTTTCTCCTGATCCTGCTGAAGGAATACCGAGACCCGAAGCAGTACGCGGCGCTTGCGTTGCTGCTTGCCTCGGTCCTTGGTCTCAAGGGGATCGGGATCTCGTATTATGAAAAGAAAGCGGAGAAGGATTTCGGCGAAGGGATCCCGATGGTCTGCTGGGCGGCAATGGGGATGACGTCCCGTTCGATCTCATACGGCTGGTACGACGCACATTATACGGTCGTCAATTTTTCCAAGTGCAGTCTTGATCCCGAGGCGACCGGAAAACTGGCGAAGGACGCGATCCGGGAACGGGTCGCGGAGCTGCTGGAGGACCCTGCCGAGGGGATCTCCTTCTTCTCGAAAAAGATCGTCAGCCAATGGCACGAAAGCACTTATCAGAGCGTCTGGACCAATCAGGTCCGCGGACAGTACGGACCGAAGATCGGCATCGCGAAGTGGATCTGCGGGGAAGGCGAATACCCGGTCAAGGATTATATGAACCGGCTTTCGGTCGTCGTATACGCGGGCTTCTTTCTGTCTCTCTTTTTCCTGTTCGGCAAAAAGACGGTGCCGGAACAACTTCTCCTTCCCGCGGTCTTTATGGGAGGTTTCCTGTACCATGCGATCTTTGAGGGAAAATCGCAGTATATCATCCCTTACGCGGTGTTTCTGCTTCCGTACGCCGCCTACGGCTGGATCTCGGCATCCGGAAAAGCGGTGTCTTTCATCCGCCGCAGACAATCGGAAGCGGCTGAAACGAAAGGCTCGAAATAAACGAAGAAAACCTTCTTTACGGGAAACACGGTCCCCGGAAAGAAGGTTTTCATTTTTATGAAACGGATCAGAAATCTCTTGCGAAGCCGCAGGTCCAGCCGCCGTCGACCGTCAGGATGGAGCCGGTCACGTAGCCCGCGTAATCGGACGCGAGATAGCAGGCTGCGTAGGCGATATCGGTGGGATCGCCGGGACGGTGCTGCGGGATGTTGACGAGCATCGCTTCGGCCTTGGCGGGGTCGTTATAGAACAGCGCCTTGGTCCCCTCGAACATGATGGAACCGGGAGCGATCGCGTTGACGCGGATATTGTTCTCGGCAAGCTCGATCGCCATTGCCTTGGTCAGGTTGGCAACGCCCGCCTTCGCTGCAGCGAAAGCGCACTGCTTGCGGAAGGGAACGAGGCCGACGACCGAGGTGATATTGATGATGTTGCCGCCGCCGTTTTCAAGCATATAGGGAATGATCGCTTTGGAAACGTTGTAGACCCCGTCGAGATCGACGCCGGTGATCCAGTCCCAGTTCTTTTCGGCAAAGCCGTGGATCGGGAAGCGGTCTTCCGCCTTGACGTTGACGCCCGCGTTGTTGATCAGAACGTCGATCCTGCCGAACTTGTCCATGATCTCCTTTGCCGCGGCGGGAAGAGTCTCGCGGTTGGTGACGTCCATTTTGATCAGCTCCGCGGTACCGCCCGCATCGCGGATCTCTTTGATCAGCGTCTCCGCATAGGGCTCGACGCCGAGATAGCAGACGGCGACGTTTGCGCCGTTAGAGGCGAATTCCTTTGCCATGGCAGAGCCGATACCGCCTGCCGCACCGGTGATCACAACGGTCTTACCGGTAAAATCGATTTTCATCATATCAGTGTTCCTCCGGATCGATATGGAATTTATGTATCTTCATTATAGCATGAAACGGCGTAATGTCAAGCGCTTTCCCCGAAAAGGAAGAGAGCGGGAAAGAAAGATTTTCTTTTTGCTCTCGACAAACGTCACATTTTATGTTATACTGAATCAGATTCGTTCTGAAAGGAAAATACTATGTCAGATATCGAACAGATCCGACGCGTTTCTGTCGTCGTACCGTCCTATAATCCCGACGAAAAACTGAAACAGGTCGTGGAAGAAGTGCTTTCCGTCGGGTTTACCGACGTCATCATCGTCAACGACGGCTCCAAAGAGGAATGCCTTTGCCGGTTCCGTGAAGCGGAAGAGGCGGGACGGGGCTGCGTGACCGTTCTCACCCACGAGGTGAACCGCGGGAAGGGCGCCGGACTGAAGACGGCGTTCCGTTTCCTTATGGAAAACAGAAAGGACAGCCTCGGCTGCGTCGCCGTCGACGGGGACAACCAGCACCGTGCCGCCGACGCGCTTGCCTGCGTCGAACGGATGCTGGAAGACGGTTCGTTCGTTCTCGGCGTGCGCAATTTCGATCTGCCGCAGGTCCCGCCCCGCAGCAAATTCGGCAACAAGCTGACATCCTTCGTTTTCCGTACGGGCGTCGGGCTGAATATTTCCGATACCCAGACGGGACTTCGCGCGTTTCCGGCAAAGTATTACGGCGCGTTCTCCGAAACGAGAGGGGACCGCTACGAATACGAGATCAATCAGCTTCTGGACCTCAAGGCGAACGGGATCCCTTATTCCGAGGTAGAGATCGAGACGGTCTATATCGAAGAGAATCAGACCTCGCATTTTCACCCCGTCCGCGATTCGATCCGGATCTACAGTCAGATCTTCCGTTTTCTCGCCAGTTCCCTGATCTCCTGGGTCGTCGACAATGGTCTTTTCCGGCTGTTTCTGTTCGTGTTTGCCTTCCTCGGCAACGGCACGGTCAGGACCACGGTCAGCACGGCGCTTGCAAGAGTGATCTCTTCCGTGGTCAATTTTTCGCTGAACCGGAAGATGGTGTTCCGCAGCAGCGGTTCCGTCAAAAAGACGCTCTTCCGCTATTACTGCCTCGCGGTCCCGCAGTTCCTCGTTTCGGCACTTCTCGTCAGCGGCGCTTCACGGCTGCTCGGCGTTGAGAACGACTGGCTGATCACGCTGATCAAGATCGTCGTTGATACCGTGCTGTATTTTATCAGCTACCGTATCCAGCAGGATTGGGTCTTCCGCAAGGAGGAGACCGACGCCTGACGTGAAAATGCAGGAACGGTGACGCCGCTCCTGCAAAACGGTCCTTTCCGCCGCCTTCCGCAAAGGAGGCGGAAAAACAACAGTTTCATGTGAATTCTGAACAGAAGCAGGTTATCGAAGCAGGAAATTTTGTCGAAAGAAACGATTGACAAACGGGGCACGGTTTTGTATAATATTTATTAACATATTATATTGTATAAAGTGAGCAAAGAGCAATGAAAAAGTCCTGCCGCAAAGATCAGCCCTTTACCGCTGCGACAGCAGGGGCTTTTGTTTATGCGCACGAAGGAATTCTGACGGACACCGCTGCCATGGTGTCCGTTTTCATTCTTCCGGACGTTCGGCTCTGCCGCTCCCGGATCCCCGTATTTCAAAAACGATCGGATATGCTTGCGTGAAAACGCCGGAAGGCTTCGCACAAGCGGAGCCTTTTCTTTTGGAACCCGTCATCCCTGCAGTATGCAGTAAAATAAAAAGGAGTAAACCATGAAAAAGATTCTTTGCCTTGTCATTGCCGTCCTTATGATGTCAATGGCGCTCGTATCCTGCTCCGGCAGCAAGAATGACGGCACCAAGCTCGTCATCGGTGCTACCGGTCCTCTTACCGGTGATAACGCTTCTTACGGTATTTCCGTCAAGAACGGTGCCACCATCGCCGTCAACGAGATCAACGCGAACGGCGGTATCAACGGGATCAAGATCGAACTCCTCTTCGAGGACGACGCCTGCGATCCGACTGCCGCGATCAACGGCTACAACACCATGATGGATAAGGGCATGCAGGTCTCCCTCGGTGCCGTTACCTCCGGTGCCTGCGTCGCTCTGACCGAAGAAGCGAAGAAGGACGGCCTTCTGATGATCACGCCTTCCGGCTCCCAGAAGGAATGCACGCAGTACGATAACTGCTTCCGTATCTGCTTCACCGACCCTGACCAGGGTACATACGCCGCAGACTTCATCTCCGAGAAGCAGGTCGCTTCCAAGATCGCGATCATCTTCGATAAGTCCAACGACTATTCCGTCGGTATCCACGACAATTTCGTTGCCGAGGCAGCCAAGAAGGGTCTGACCGTCGTTACCGATCAGTCCTATACCAACCAGTCCAATACCGACTTCTCCGTCCAGCTTCAGGCTGTCAAGGAGAGCGGTGCCGACCTCCTCTTCCTCCCGATCTACTATGCCGACGCCGGCCTGATCCTGACCCAGGCTGACCAGATCGACCTGAAGGTCATCTTCTTCGGGGTTGACGGTATGGACGGTATCATCCAGCAGATGGGTGAGGACAAGAAGGCGCTGACCGAGGGCGTTATGCTTCTCACGCCGTTCGCCGCTTCTTCCACTGATCCCAAGGTCGCCGCTTTCGTCAAGGCTTACAAGGAAGCGTACAACGTCGTTCCGGACCAGTTCGCCGCTGACGGTTACGACGCCATTTATGCGATCGCAGAGGCAGTCAAGGATGCCGGTATCACCAACACGCTTGACGCCGATCTGAACACCAAGCTCATCGCTTCCATGCTCAAGATCACCCTGAACGGTGTGACCGGTACCATGACCTGGAGCGCTGACGGTGAGGCCTCCAAGTCCGCTACTGCCGTCGTCATCAAGGACGGCGAGTACGTCGAGTATACCAAGTAATCCGGTCTATTAACCGAATACCCGCCGGGGCTGCGCCTCTGCTTCCGATACAAGGAAGCGAAAAACAGCCCCGGCAAACTGCGGTTTTCAGCCATTTTCTCATCTGCGTTTTCATTCTCTCCTGCGTTGATTCTCTGATCCGAAATCGGAAAGGAACGGACCTTTTATGGAATTTCTGTCGAATATCATCAGCGGTCTGTCCCTCGGCGCGATCTACGCTCTGATCGCTCTGGGGTACACGATGGTGTACGGGATCGCCAAGATGCTGAACTTTGCTCACGGTGACGTCATTATGATCGGCGCGTTTGCCGTTCTTGCCACCGTTACTACGGCCGGCCTGCCCTGGTACGTCGGTATCCTTACGAGTGTGGTGCTGTGTACCGTACTCGGTATTACGATCGAAAAGATCGCGTACAAGCCGCTGAGAAAAGCGAACCCGCTCGCCGTCCTCATCACGGCGATCGGCGTCAGCTATTTTTTGCAGAGCGTTGCGCTGCTGATCTTCGGCTCGGGGAAGCAGAGCTTTCCGACCGTCATTCGAGCGAACGCGATCCGGATCGGCGAACTTTCCATCAAGGGCTCCGCGGTCGTGACCCTGATCGTTACGACGATCATTATGGTCGTCCTGACACTGTTCATCAATCTGACGAAACTCGGCAAAGCGATGCGTGCCGTCTCGGAGGATAAAGAGGCGGCGGAGCTGATGGGGATCAGTGTCAACCGCACGATCACGCTGACCTTTGCGATCGGTTCCGCGCTTGCGGCGGTCGCCGGTATCTTCTACGGTTCGACCTACGGCTTTGTGGATCCTTACGCCGGTGCGATGCCCGGGATCAAGGCGTTCGTAGCCGCCGTCTTCGGCGGGATCGGATCGATCCCCGGTGCGATGCTCGGCGGGATCCTGCTCGGTATCATCGAGAACCTTTCCAAGGCGTATATTTCGACCGACCTTGCCGACGCCATCGTCTTCGGCGTCCTGATCGTCGTTCTCGTTGTGAAACCGACCGGTCTTCTCGGTAAGAAGATCAGAGAGAAGGTGTGATCATGACGGAGAGAAAAAAGATGAGCAAGGACCTGAAGGACAGTCTGATTACCTTCGCAATCCTGTTCGGCGCGTTTGCCGTCATTGAGATCATGGTTCTGACCGGAACCGCCTCCAGGCATCTTCAGGCGATGCTGGTCCCGATCTGCATCAATATGATCCTTGCCGTTTCGCTGAATCTGACCGTTGGCTTTCTCGGAGAGCTGACGCTCGGTCACGCCGGCTTTATGTCGGTCGGCGCGTATGCCGGATGTCTCTTTTCCATCTATATGCGGGACGCGCTTCCGGTGTTTCTCCGGTATCCGCTCGCGATGCTGGTCGGCGGTATCGTTGCTGCCGTCTTCGGGATCCTGATCGGCATTCCGGTCCTGCGCCTGAAGGGCGACTATCTTGCGATCGTTACGCTTGCGTTCGGTGAGATCATCCGTTCCGTGATCATCAATCTTGATTTCCTCGGCGGTGCGTCGGGCCTCAAGGGAACGCCGCAGGACGCTTCCTTCATTTCTTCGTTTGCCGTCGTCGCAATCACGGTCCTGCTGATCCTGAATTTCCTGAACAGCAAGAGCGGCCGTGCAATCACCGCGATACGCGATAACCGCATCGCGGCGGAATCCTGCGGGGTTCAGATCACCTACTACAAGATGCTCGCGTTCGTTATTTCCGCCTTCTTCGCGGGGATTGCGGGCGTCATTTACGGGCACAACCTGAATATCCTGACCGCCGATACGTTTGACTATAACCGCTCGATCGAGATCCTCCTGATCGTCGTTCTCGGCGGCATGGGTTCCGTCCGCGGCTCCGTGATCGCGGCGATCGTGATCACCGCGCTTCCGGAAGCGTTGCGCGGACTGGATAAATACCGCATGGTCATTTACGCTGTGCTTCTGATCGCGATCATGATCTTCAACAGTTCCGAATTCGGAAAGCACTTCAGAGAAAAGTACAACATCAAGACGATGCTTGCCGGAAAGAAAAAGAAGCAGGAGGAGACCGAAGATGAATAATCAGAAAGAAAGAACCAAAATGGTCCCCGTCCCCTCGCATTCCATTATTCCGGAACGCGACGCCCATCTTCTGCCGATCCTTGAGGTCAGCCACCTCGGCATCAATTTCAACGGTCTGAAGGCCGTCGACGACTTCAATCTGACCGTCGGCCGCACCGAGATCGCGGGTCTCATCGGACCGAACGGCGCAGGGAAGACCACGGTCTTCAATCTTCTGACGAACGTGTATCAGCCGACCAACGGCTCCATCATGCTCGACGGGATCAATACCGCGGGTAAAACGACCGAGCAGGTCAACCGTATGGGGATCGCGCGTACCTTCCAGAACATCCGTCTGTTTTCCAATATGAGCGTGCTCGATAACGTCAAGGTCGGACTTCACAATTCCGTCCGCGAATCCCTCGGCGCGTCGCTGCTTCGTCTTCCGTCGTATTATAAAGCGGAGAAGAGTGCGAACGAGAGAGCGATGGAGCTCCTTTCCATCTTCAAAATGGAAAACACCGCCAAAGCAAAGGCGGGCAGCCTGCCTTACGGTGCGCAGAGACGGCTTGAGATCGTCCGCGCACTTGCGACAAATCCCGGTATCATCCTGCTGGACGAACCCGCTGCCGGCATGAACCCGTCAGAAACGGCGGAGCTGATGGACAATATCCGTATGATCCGCGATACCTTCAAGATCGCGGTCATGCTGATCGAACACGATATGAATCTTGTCATGGGGATCTGCGAAGGGATCTGCGTACTGAACTACGGCAGGGTCATTGCCAAGGGGACGCCTGACGAGATCGTCGCGAATCCCGTCGTGATCGAAGCCTATCTCGGAAAGAAGGATTGACGCCATGATGCTGGAAGTGAATCATATCAACGTTTATTACGGCAATATCCACGCGATCAAGGACGTTTCCTTTTCCGTTGATCAGGGGGAGGTTGTCGCACTGATCGGCGCGAACGGCGCGGGAAAAAGCACGACGCTCAAGACCGTGTCCGGACTGCTTCGTTCCCAGACCGGCTCCATTTCTTTCTGCGGCGAGGACATTTCCAAAACGGAATCCTTCCGTATGGTGAAAAAAGGCCTCGCACACGTTCCGGAGGGACGGCGCATCTTCCAACAGATGACCGTCATGGAAAATCTGGAGATGGGCGCCTACACGTCAAGCGGCGATATTTCCGAGGGGATCAAAGAGGTCTTCCGCCATTTTCCGCGTCTTGACGAGCGGAAAAAGCAGATCGCCGGAACGCTTTCCGGCGGTGAGCAGCAGATGCTCGCGATCGGCAGAGCCATGATGAGTAAGCCCAAGCTGCTCATGCTGGATGAGCCCTCCATGGGTCTTGCACCGATCCTCGTTGAGGAGATCTTTGAAATCATCAAGCAGTTCCACGCGATGGGGACGACTGTCCTTCTCGTGGAACAGAACGCCGGAAAGGCGCTTGCCATTGCAAACCGCGCGTACGTGCTGGAATCCGGCAGGATCGCGCTGACCGGTACCGGAAAAGAACTCATGCAGTCGGAAGCGATCAAGAAAGCGTATCTCGGCGGCTGACAGAAAAACGGGGCTGCGTTCATCGGCAACGATCGACGTCGGCCCCTGATTGATTTTAGCGGAGTGAATATGAAACAGAACAGAATATTTCCGATCACCGTAGTCGATCCGAAAGGGGAACGCTCTCTCCGGGCAGGACACCCGTGGGTCTACGATAACGTGATCTCGGGGACGGCAGGAGAATTCACGAACGGCTGCATAACAGACGTCGTCAGTGAAAAAGGGACGTATCTCGGTTCCGGTCTGTACAGCAAGAACAGCAAGATCCGTGTCAGGGTCCTGACCGACAACGCGAATGAGACCTTCGGGGACGCGTTTTTTGCCCGCAGAGTCAAATACGCTGTCGATTACAGGAAAACGGTCATGAGGGACGATCTTGATGCCTGCAGGCTGATTTTCGGCGAGTCGGACGGCTTGCCAGGCGTGACCGTCGATCTTTTTCACGATCTGCTTTCCGCGGAGATCCTTTCCTATGGCATGGAGATGCGCAAAGAGATCCTGTATTCAACCCTGATCCGCGAGCTTTCCGCGCTCGGGATCAGCGTACGCGGTATCTACGAAAGGAACGAATCGAAGATCCGTGAGATCGAGGGTCTTCCGACCGGGAAGGGTTGGTACGAGTCGGCGGAGATCAGCCATACCGGGGACCCCGTGACGGAGATCACGGAAAACGGGATCCGCTATACCGTGGACGTTGAAAACGGACAAAAGACCGGCTTCTTTCTCGATCAGAAGTTCAACCGGCGCGCCGTGATGCGTCTCTCCTCCGGCAAGCGTGTCCTCGACTGCTTTACGCATACCGGTTCCTTCGCTTTGAACGCCGCGCTGGGCGGCGCGGAGCACGTGACCGCCGTCGATATTTCCGAGAGCGCGATCCGCATGGCGGAACGTAATGCTTCGCTCAACGGTCTGAACGACCGGATGGATTTTCTCTGCACCGACGTTTTCGACCTTCTGCCGAAGCTGGAAGCGGAAGGGAAGAAGCCTTACGATTTCATCATCCTTGATCCTCCTGCCTTCACCAAGAGCCGGAAAACGGTCGGCAGCGCGGAAAAAGGATATAAGGAGATCAATTACCGTGCCCTGAAGCTTCTGCCGCGCGGGGGCTATTTTGCGACCTGCTCATGCTCTCATTTTATGAAAAACGAGCTTTTCGTTGAAATGCTGAGGTCCGCGGCAAAGGATGCCGGCGTTTCCCTCAAACAGATCGAAATGAGGCAGCAAGGACCGGATCATCCGATTTTATGGAACGTGCCGGAAACCGATTATCTGAAATTCTATATCTTCCAGGTCATATAAAGAAACACAGAAACTGCCGGAAAGCGCGAAGCCTTCCGGCAGTTTTTTCGGTTTGGTATTCAGTCTGCGTTTCTTTCGTCGATCTCATCGAAAGAAGGACGGAAGAGCAGGGAAACGCACCATACGGCGGCAAGACCGACGAGGGTGTAAATGATGCGGGCGATCATCGTATCCGCTCCGCCGCAGATCCAGGCGACGATGTCAAAGCGGAAGATACCGACGCTGCCCCAGTTGAGCCCGCCGATAACGGCGAGGACGAGTGCGATCCGATCCATGATCATTTCAGGTCATCTCCTTTTCAGAATATCTGAAAATAGTATCTGACGGTCTGCCTGAAATTATTCACGCGATTCTGCGGTATCAGCCTTCCATATCGACGACGATGATATTGCCCTTGACGAGATTGACGGTGATAACGCTTTCTGCGGCTGCGGAGGTGACGTTATACGCGTTGCCGAACTGAACAGAGTTGACGTTGACGGTCCCTTCTTCGGTCTTCAGCGCATAGGTCGTCATGCTGGACTGCGCGTTTGAGTTGAACTGGAAGCTGCCCTCCTCGATGCCGACGGTGATCTCGGCAGCCGAGCTGCTGCGGATCATAACGTCGCCCTTGGCAGCAATGTTGAGATCAAAGGATACGGCGTTCGTGACGCCGGACAGCTCGATGTTCCCTTCGTTCAGCGAGATATCGTATTTCGCCGCGGCGTGTACGCCCGTGGCAAAAACGTTGCCCTTCGTCATTTCAAGCGTTACTTTTTCAATCCAGGTCGTGTCGGTGACGTAGAGAGTGACAGATTGCTTGCCGGATTTGAAATTGGACAGATTCTTGTAATGACGCAGACCGTGGAACTGTTCCCCCTGACCGCTGAGATTCAGCAGGGAAAGGATATTCGTATCGTTGCTGATTGCAAGCGTATCCTCGGTCTCGTGATAGGTGTAGGTGTTGATCTTGAAATTGATCAGTTCGATCTTGTTTTCCTGCGCGCCGCCGACGATATTGACGTCAACGCCGACCAGACCGAGTTCGATCTTTGTGATATCGGGCGCGATCGTGTAAGTGGTGACGAGGTTTCCTTCTTCATCCGTGGACTGGAAGAACAGGTCGATCCCCTGTTTTTCAGCCATTCCCGAAGCAGTCGTGCAGACAAACGTCCCGAGGACGATCAGAAGCACGGAAAATACGATCATAATTATCGATGTCGGTTTCATCTGCCTGTGCACTCCCTCTTAATGAATTTGAAAAGACTGAGCAGTTTCTTTGCCGTATAGCGGAACAGCTTGCCGAGCCATTTCAGAAGCACCGGCATCAGACGGACCGCGATATTGTAAAGAAGAACGCCGGAGAGGATCGCAATCCCTCCGATCAGGATCCCGTTGCCGATCTCATAGAGCGATTCGGCGCGGGCAGACGAGAATTTGAGGAATCCGTAGATGATACTGAGCAGGGAAACCCCGGTCCCGCCGGCGGCAATGGCAACGAGACCGACGAGGCAGGCGGCAATGATCCCCGCGATCAGGAGGAACAGACCGCCGAAAACGCCGAGAATCGCGAGAAGAATCGCGGCGATCAGCGGCAGTGCGAGAACGAATACGATCCAGAAGATGTATACGTTCTTTCTGTCGAGCGGAACAACGTCGTCAAGCTCGGAAAAGCGGATCGGCTCGGATACGTTCTGCGTTCTCTGCACGGGCTTTTTCTTTTCTTTTCCGTTTTCGATCGGTTTGCCCGGTACCGGACGTTTTCTTGTCGGCTTGGTCAGGCTGACCGGATCCATGAAGATCGTCGCGTTGTTCTCTTCGCTTTTTTTGGCGCGCGGCTTCGTCGGAAGGTCCTCACGGATCTTCTCGGTTTCCTCTTCTTCTTCCTTTTCGGGAAGGGAAGAAGGCTTTTCTTCCGATGCAGACCTTACCGTGCTGCCCGGACGTTTCGCGGCTCTCATTTTTCGGAGGTCGTCCGGCGTTTCGGGCGCGGCTTCGGTCTGCTCCGGGAATTTGCGGTTCGTTTCCTCCGAATGCGCTTCTTCAAAGATGTCCAGATTGGGCTCCGGGAGATCGTCTTCCGGTTCCTTTTCTTCTTCGCTTTCGTTCAGAATGGATACGATATTCTTCGCGACCTTATCCACGTCGCTCAGGCTGTTCATTTCCTTAATATAATCTTCTTCGCTCAGTGTGGAAAAATAAGAATCGAACTGATCGAGCTGCCGTTTGACGTTCTCATCGGATACGCCGCTTCGCTTCAGCCGATCGGATAATTCTCTGAAAAACGTTTTTTTATCCACGGATCGAAAATCCCCCTTTTATTTTGACAAATGACTGTAAGACGCTTGAAAAAAACGTAGAATCTGCTATAATATATATTATACCAAAGATAGGAGAAAATTTCAATATGCGAATGAGAAAAAAAAAGCACGGAGCGGAAAGAATTCTTGCCTGTGATGAATATTTCGTCCATTCTCCCGAGGAAATCACCGAGAAACCGGTCTGGCTTGAGATCGGATGCGGGAAAGGAGCCTTCGTTTCCGGGATGTCACGGCTTTATCCGGACGCCCGCTTCATCGCCATGGAAAAGATCAGCGACGTGATCCTGATCGCCGCGGAGCGCATCAAGGCGGAGGAGGTACCGAACGTACGGTTTCTCTGCTGCGACGCGAAGAATCTTCCGACCTATTTTTCAAAAGGAGAAGTCTCCCGCATTTTTCTGAATTTTTCCGATCCGTGGCCGAAATCGGGTCACGCCAAGCGCCGCCTGACGCACAGGAATTTCCTTGCGCTGTACCGTTCGATCCTGACCGACGACGGGGAAGTCTGGTTCAAGACCGACAACCGCGGTCTGTTCGATTTTTCGCTCGGCGAGTTTGAGGAAGCCGGCTTTGAGCTGTCGCACGTGACCTACGATCTCCATAGCGACCCCGATAACGAATTCAACGTCGAAACGGAATACGAAAAGAATTTCTCGGCAAAGGGCTTCACGATCAACCGCTGCGTGGCAAAGATCAAAAAGGCAGCTAAGTGAATCCGATACGAAATTATTCACAAATAATACGTAAAAAAAGCGGTATCCGAGTCTTTCCGGCACGGATACCGTTCTTTTTAATTGTTTTCGCGGAATCTTGAGAGGAATTCGATCGTTTCCGGTTTCTTTGGGCTGCCGAACAGTTCGTCCGGCGTTCCGTCTTCACAGATGACGCCTTTGTTCATAAAGACGACGCGGGTGGAAACGTCCCGTGCGAATGCCATTTCATGTGTGACGACGAGCATGGTCATTCCGTCCGCGGCAAGGGTCTTCATGACGTTCAGGACTTCACCGACCGTTTCGGGGTCCAATGCCGACGTAGGCTCGTCAAAAAGAAGGACTTCGGGCTGCATTGCGAGCGCTCTCGCTATGGCAACGCGCTGCTTCTGTCCGCCGGAAAGCTGCGTGGGTCTTGCCTTGAGATAGGGCGCCATACCGACCTTTTCCAGATAGTAGAGCGCGTCTTTTTTTGCGTCTTCCTTTTTCTTGCCCGCGACCTTGATCTGTCCGATCATGCAGTTATTGAGGACCGACATATTGTTGAACAGATTGAAGGACTGGAAGACCATTCCTACCTTGGCACGGTAAGCGGATTCACCGCCTTTGATACCGACGATGTTGTTCCCGTGATACAGGATCTCGCCGGAAGTGGGTGTTTCAAGGAGGTTGATCCATCGCAGCAGCGTGGATTTACCGGAGCCGGACGCACCGATGATCGTGGTCACGTCTCCTTTTTCGACCGAGAAATCGATGTCCGCCAGTACTTCGTGAGTACCGAAGGTTTTGGAGAGGTGTTTGATTTCAAGGATCGGCATTCATCGCACCTCCTTTTTCGTTCCGGGGGTGTAGTTGAACATACCGCTCGTATGCGCGAGTGTATCCGTCGTGGAGATGTCGAAGTTCTCGGGTCCCTGCAGCTTGCTCTCAAAGAGGCGGAGAAGGACGGAGCTTGCGACGGTCATGATCAGATAGATCCCCATCGTGATCACGGCGGAAGGGAAGTACACGAAGTGTGCGCCGGTCACGCTCTTATGGACGGCAAACAGCTCCGTGAAGCCGATGATGAACATGACGGACGTATCCTTGATGTTGATGATCAGGTTGTTTGCGATCTGCGGCAGGATGTTGCGCAGCATCTGCGGAATGATGACGTAAAGCATGGTCTGGAAGTGATTCATACCGATCGCTTTTGCGCCCTCCGTCTGACCGGGATCGATCGAAAGGATCCCGCCGCGCACGGTTTCCGCCATGTACGCGCCTGTGTTGATGGAAACAACGAGATAGGAGGCGGCTACGACGTCAAGATGCACTGTCGCACCGGAGAAAAAGGGGATACCGTAATAAATGAAGACGGCCTGCAGGATCATCGGCGTTCCGCGGAAAACCTCCACGTAAAGACGGATGAGGAAGCGGATGATCCCGAGCAGGATCCGCTTGATCAGCGGATCACGCTTGGAGCAGGGGATCGTCTGCAGGATACCGCAGATAAAGCCGATCAGGCAGCCTGCCGCGGTCCCTGCGAGGGCGAGCAGCAGCGTCTGCAGAGCGCCGTTCAGATAAGTGGGATAATATTTGACGAGGATGTCGGCAATTTCCTTGCCAAGGGTAACAAATACGTTCATTCTGTTTTCTGTGTTCCGGTGTCACCGGTTCAGTCCTGGCTCATCGGCTGGATGCGGATCGCGGACTCCATGATCACATTGAACTTAGCCTCGTCCATTTCGGAAAGGACGGCGTCGATCTTATCCTTCAGCTCGGTGTTGCCCTTCTTCATGGAAATACCGATGTTGATATCGCCCTGATCGACCTCGAAGTTGTTCTCGGAACCGTTGAAATCGAGCAGAACGAAATCGCTGTAACCGATCACCGTTTCCTGCGCGGTGGGGTACTCGGTGCACACGAATTCGACGTCGCCGGACTCAAGCGCCATCAGCATGGCGGGAGCGCTGTCTTTGGCGGTCTTGATGTTGGCGCCGGTGATCTGGGGCAGGCAGGTATCGTACCAGATGGTTCCCATCTGAGAAGTGCAGCTGCCGCCGGCAAGATCGCTGATCCCTTTGGCACCCGCAAAAGCGGAGTCCTTCTTGGTCAGGCAGACGATCGTGGCGTACAGATAGGGACCTGCGAAATCGACCTGCTTCATACGGTCTTCGGTCATGGACTGACCTGCGATGACGCAGTCGACGAGCCCGGTCTGGACGGCGGGAACGAGGGAATCCCAGTCGAGACGGACGATCTCAAGCTCCCAGCCGTTGGCTTCGCAGATCTTCTTGGCGATCATGACGTCGTAGCCGTTTGCGTATTCATTGGAATCCTTGATCTTGACGGCGCCGTTGGAGTCGTCGGGCTGAGACCAGTTGTAAGGCGCGTACGCGCATTCCATCGCGACGGTCAGGACGCCATCCTCGATGCCGGTAGAGACTTTGGTGCAGGAGGGGGCAAAGATGCAGACGGAGAGAAGGGTCAGAGCAGCGAGGAGAAGGGAAATGGTTCTTTTCATGGTGTGGTTCCTTTCATAAGAAAGATAATATTTGCCGGAAAGAGGAGAAAAACAAAAAACCGCTGTGGGAGCGGTTAAGGTTCGGACGGCAAAAAACGCCTTATCCTGGACTTTGATAGCGCTCCACAATCGTGACAGTCCGACGGGTATTTCCGGTCGGACCAACGCGGCCCGTTTTCAGGGGAACGGGATACGTTTCGGCGAAACACCCTTTCGCATACCGTCGATCCCTGCAGACGGTACGTTACTGATGAGTTCCGCGCCTCTATCCAAGCTTTGAATGTAAGAATTATAGCACCTTATGTGCAATTTGTCAAGAGATAGGGATCAGAAAAGACCGAAAAACAGCTTCTTTTTTCCGAAAGGCGTCTTTACGGCGTCATATAGGGAAAAGAACTCGTCGGAGAGGATGGAGCAGTATCCGATGGTACGGTACCGTTCCTTGATCAGCATCGAATCCCTTAAATACCCCTCGAAGGTCATTCCGCACTTCTGCATCACCCGGAGACTGCGGACGTTGCCCTGAATGAACTTCGCTTCGATCCGATGGAGCTTCAGGTCGCGGAAGCCGAATTCCATGACTGCAAGGACCGCTTCCTTTGCGATGCCGAGCCCCCAATAGGAGGGATTCAGGACGTAACCGATCTCACCGCTGTTGTTCGTCAGATCAAACGAAGTAAAACCGCAGGTGCCGATCATTTTGCCATGATCGCGGAATTCCACGCCCCAGTCGGAAAAGGATCCGTCGCGGTATTGGGATTGGAGCAGATTCAGATAATGCCTCGTATACGCGGCATCCTTGTGCGGGTACCAAAGGAGGTATTCCGTGACCTGCGGGTCTTTGGAATACTCGTACATATCTTCATAATCCGAGGGAACGATGCGCCTTAAAATCAGCCGGTCGGTCTCGATCGTGGGGATATGAGAAAACACGGCTGCGATCTGTTTTTTATTCATATCGGACCTCACTGTTCTGTTACATTTATTATATATCCGATACGTCTGAATTGCAAGGGGAAACGGGGGAAAAGAACGGACGAAAAAATGTTAATTTTCATATTACGGTTGATTTTCCAAACGGTTTATGATAAAATGATAAGAAAGGGAATGATCAGGCCTCCGTCCGCATAATCTGTGTCGGAGGTGATCCGATGAAAAACGGGATCGGAAAAGCAGGCATCCTGTTCTTCCTGACAGCCGTCACCGGTCTGACGGCGGGTTATTTTCTGACGCGTGCGGGGATTGTGAGGTTCGTTTTCCCGTTCGGCGGGAACGTCCTTCCTCCCGGAGCAGACGGAGCTGCCGACGGTCTGCGGGTATTTACCGGGACTTATCGGATCCTTTCGGTGTTTCTCGGAATAGCGCTCGGCTCGTTTATTTGCTTTCTGTCGGGATTTACGCTTTTTCAGGGAACGGCTTCGGGTCTGACGCTGCTGCTCCTCGGTCTCGTGACGGGCAGCACGGTATCCTCGGAAGGCACATGCCCGGGAGGTATCGCCGCCTATGGGCTTATGTTTGCTTCCGCGGTACTGACGGCGACCGCCGCTGCGGTGTTCCGCTCCGGTGTGCGCAATGTTCCATCCGATGCCAGGCGTCTGATAAGGACCGGAGAAGCAAGGACCTATCTGTCCGGCTATTTCCTTTTGTGCGGCGTGATTTTGCTCACATCCGCCCTCATGGTGTCGCTTGGAATCGGAGCGGATCGTAATATATTGTGAAAGGACGTTTCTATGGCATCAAGTGAAAAAAACAAGAAGAAGCCCTTCAATCTGTATCAGTTGTTCAACCCGGACAGAGACGGGAAGGGCGTCAAAAAAGAGGACAGGCATCCGAGAACGTTTACGTATTTCTTTCCGTTTGCATGGCGCAATATCGGTCTGCTGTTCACGCTGAATATGATGCTCGTGATCGGGAACTTTCCGGTGCTGATCACACTGTACGGGCTGACAGGGAATCACAACATTCAGATGGATATCCCGGTGAACGCATTGTTCGGTGTTCTGGATGGGGCGGCACACGTCGCAGGAGCCAATCCCGCGACGATGGCGCTGAAAGGGCTCGCGCTGATGGCGGATCAGGTTTCGATCATTACCACGCCCACGAAGATCCTCTACGCGCTCGGCCTGCTGACCTTCCTGACGTTCGGGCTGACGAATGTGGGTACCGCGTATATCATGCGCAACGTCGTCAAGGGCGAACCGGTCTTCCTGTGGAGCGATTTCTGGCACGCGATCAAAAAGAACTTCAGGCAGGGAATGATCTACGGTGTGATCGATCTGGCGCTGCTCCTCATGCTCGTTTACGATGTGTTCCTGTATTCGTTGAATCTGTCCACGGTACTGAACGGCGTTTTCTTCGGATTGATCCTGATCTGTCTGTATATTTACGTATGTATGCGATTCTACGTCTATATCATGATGGTGACGTTCGACCTGAGCATCTTCAAGCTGTTCAAGAACGCTTTCATCTTTGCGCTGATCGGTATGAAGCGAAACCTCCCGGCATTCCTCGGGATCGCGGCAGTGCTGGTCATCAATTATTCGCTGCTCGTCATGTTTATGCCGATCGGGATCATCATGCCGTTCGTCATCATGTTCTCGCTGATCGGTTTTATCGGGATCTACGCCGCTTATCCGAAAATGAAGGAGATCATGATCGACCCGTATTATCCGGAAGAGGAGCCCGCGTACGAACCGGAAGAACCGAAAAAAGCAAGACTCCTGCGCGACCGCTTCAGTAAATAAGTTAAAGGCTCGTTCAAAAGGTCGGACGGGAATATCACCTGAACGCTGTGTTCAAATGTTATCAGGCAGGAAGCATTACCGCCGTGAGACGACAAAGTCTCCCGGCGGTTTTTCTGTGAGAACGTATTTCGAAAAATCGCTTCGAACGAAGAACGGGGGAAGTGATCTGGACGGAAACGGAAGGATATATCTAAGTGTACTGAAAAATATACACAATGTCGTCAAATACAAATTTAACGACAAATAGGGAAGGAAAAAGGCGCGGAGCCGACGTCAGTCAGGCTCCACGCAGGCGTTTATTCGAATTCCTCCCGGTGAGACCGGAAAAAGCCGTACAGTGCCCGGACGCCGCCGAGCTCGGTCCATTCCTTCGTTTTTACGGGGGGCGTATCAAAGTCATAGATGACGGCATCCTTCATTGCAAGAAAGATCGGCGAATGCGTGGCGATGATGAACTGATATCCGTACCGCGAGACGCATTCTTCTATGTATCCCGCGAGCTCGGTCTGGTTCTCGAACGACAGACTGTTTTCCGGCTCGTCGAGCAGATACAGTCCGTCCTCCTCCATGCGCTCCGTGAAATATACCATGGCGCTCTCGCCGTTGGACCGTTCTTCGGCTTCCTCACAGACACGCTTCCTGATATATTTGGATCTGCTTTTTAACGCCTCGGCGCGTTCCTTGTACCGTTCGTAATCCTGCAGCGGATTCAGCCCGGTCTCTCCGATCACCGCGTTGTAACGTTCCTCGGCGTCCGCGCGCTGGCGGTCGATGTCGCTGTTGAATCGTCGCTGTGACATACAGTGTTCAAACACGTCGTCCGAGGTGATGATCCGGCTGCCGCGCGGCAGCTCCGCTTTCTCCATGCCGTAATACTGCCTGGATCTGCTGTCTGCCGTCTGACGTGCCGACGGGACCTCATACGAACACATCTCCAGATATTCCGGAAAAAACTTCGAGGAGTTGAACAGAGATTCTCTTTTCAGGTGCAGTTTTTCTGCGATCACGTTCAGCGCCGTCGTTTTGCCGCATCCGTTCCCGCCGTAAAATATCGTGATATTCCCTAATATAACTGATGTTATATCAAGATTTGACAGGATCTTGAAGGGATAGAACGACCCCCGATGATACTTAATCCGATAATCGTTTGCCCCTTCCAGAAATCCGTATTCTTCCTGAATGGACGGAAAACGAAAAGATTCAAGGTATTTCATTCGTTCTTTCTTTCACCGTTCGTTTGATACGTGACGATCTTTCCGGTTTCGACGGATCTCGTCAGCCAGACGTTGCCTCCGATCACGCAGCCGTCTCCGATATAGGTATTGCCGCCGAGGATGGTCGCGTTTGCGTAGATGACGACGTGATTGCCGATGTTAGGATGGCGCTTGATCCCTTTGACGGGATTCCCGTCGGGATCCGTCTCGAAGCTCTTCGCGCCGAGTGTGACGCCCTGATACAGCTTGACGTGATCGCCGATCACGGTCGTTTCACCGATGACGGTGCCGGTCCCGTGGTCGATAAAGAAATATTCGCCGATCGTTGCGCCCGCGTGGATATCGATCCCGGTTTTTTCATGAGCGTATTCCGTCATGATACGGAAAATGAACGGGATCTTCAGAAGATAGATCTCGTGTGCGAGGCGGTAGATCATGATCGCGAGGAAGCCGGGATAACTGATCAGGATCTCTTCCCTGCAGTTCGCCGCCGGGTCTCCGTTATAAAGCGCCTCCACATCCTTGAGGAGCATCTCCTTGACGTACGGCAGCCTGGAGAAAAACGTGTCCGTGATCTCCGACGCCTTTTCCTCACTGATCGGTCTGCCGACGAAGGAATACGCATTGTAGATCTGTTTTTTCAGCGATTCCCGCGTCAGAGTGAGCAGTGCCGCAGGATCGCGCAGAACGTTCTCAAGGCGGAAATAACACGGAAATAATAGTTCCTTGAGGTTCAGAAGGATCTCTATGATATCTTTTCTGCCCGGAACGGTCCCGCAGGCGGTGCGGACGGCAGCGGTCTGATCGACGCCGCGGAGCTCCTTCAGCAGTTCTTCTTCGTTCAGCATGATCGGTGGTTCCTTTCGTTTCTTTGTTTATCAGTATAGCAGATTCGTCCTGTTTTGTCAATGATAATCGGTGGGGACGTACAGACGGAAAACGGATAGAAAAACGGGACCGTTCCCGTAGGATATGGTCCCGTATGCGTTCAATCGCCTTTTCCGACGCTGATGCGGTTAAGGGCTCTGGCAAGACGGACCTTGGCAAGCTCCTCCTGCCGTGCGTCTTTAGCGGATTGGAGGATCGCTTCCGCGCGCTCCTTTGCGCTTTCGGCTCGCCTCAGATCGATCTCTTCCGCAAGCTCGAAGGTCGTAGCGATGACCTTGACCTCGTTGCCCGAGACGCTGAGGAAGCCGCCGGCTGCGCTCGCGCTCTTTTCTTCCCCGTTTTCGGTCCGGAATTTCGCTTTTCCGATCCCGAGCGCCGCGACCATATCCATGTGACCCGCAAGGATCTGCACGTCTCCTACGGTGGTACGGATGCGGATGGACTCCGCCTGCCCGTCGTAGACGAGACGGTCGGGGGTGACGATCTGTAAGCGGAAGGTCTTCATATCAGTCCGCGCCCTTCATTTTTCTTGCCTTCTCCACCGCTTCGTCAATGGTACCGACGAATAGGAAGGCGGATTCGGGCAGGTCGTCATGTTTACCGTCAAGGATCTCACGGAAGCCGCGGATCGTTTCCTTGACCGGTACGTATCTGCCTTCCATGCCCGTATACTGTTCGGCAACGAAGAACGGCTGGGAGAGGAAGCGCTGTACCTTCCGGGCACGGTTGACGATGATCTTATCCTCTTCGGAAAGCTCGTCCATACCCATGATGGCGATGATATCCTGCAGTTCCTTGTAGCGCTGCAGGATCTTCTGCACCTCTCTCGCGACCTCGTAATGCTCGATCCCGACGATATCGGGCGAGAGGATCCGGGACGTGGAATCCAGCGGGTCGACCGCGGGATACAGACCGAGCGAAGCGATGCTTCTTGAAAGGACGGTCGTTGCGTCAAGATGTGCGAACGTCGTGGCGGGCGCGGGGTCGGTCAGGTCGTCCGCGGGAACGTAGACCGCCTGAACGGAGGTGATGGAACCTTTTTTCGTAGAGGTGATACGTTCCTGCAGCGCGCCCATTTCGGTGGCGAGGGTCGGTTGATAACCGACGGCGGACGGCATCCGTCCGAGCAGGGCGGACACCTCGGAGCCCGCCTGCGTAAAGCGGAAGATATTGTCGATGAAAAGAAGAACGTCCTGCCCTTCTCTGTCACGGAAGTATTCCGCCATGGTCAGCCCGGAAAGGGCGACTCTCATTCTTGCTCCCGGAGGCTCGTTCATCTGCCCGTAGACGAGTGCGGTCTTCGGGAGAACGCCGGATTCCTTCATTTCGTTATACAGGTCGTTTCCTTCACGGGTACGCTCACCGACGCCGGTAAAGACTGAAATACCGCCGTGCTGCTTCGCAACGTTGTTGATCAGTTCCATGATCAGGACGGTTTTACCGACGCCGGCACCGCCGAACAGACCGATCTTTCCGCCCTTGGCGTAAGGCGCGATCAGGTCGACGACCTTGATGCCGGTCTCGAGGATCTCCGTCGTTCCTTCCTGCTCGGAATAAGGCGGAGGCGCTCTGTGGATGCACATTCTTTCTGCGCCTTCGGGTGCGGGCTGATTGTCCACGGGTTCACCGAGAAGGTTGAAGATCCTGCCGAGGGTCTGTCTTCCGACGGGGACGGTGATACCGGTCCCGGTGTCGATTGCCTCGATCCCGCGCGGAAGACCGTCGGTCGCGGACATGGCGATGCATCTGACGACGTCGTCGCCGAGTTGGCTCGCGACCTCGCAGACGATCTTTCTGCCCTCGTAATTGATCTCGATGGCAGAAAGAAGATCCGGCAGATGCCCGCTTTCAAATCGGATATCAAGGACCGGTCCGATGATCTGGACGACCTTTCCGATATTTTTCTCCATAATGCGTATTTCCTTTCATCACGGCTTCCGCCGTGCGTTCTGTGGGTTACAGCGCTTCCGCACCCGAGACGATCTCGGTGATCTCCTGGGTGATGATCGCCTGACGCGCCCGGTTATAGGACAGCGTCAGATCGCCGATCATTTCTTCCGCGTTTTTGGATGCCGCGTTCATTGCCGTGCGGCGGGAAGCACACTCGGAAGCAAAGGATTCTGCCACGGCGGCGTACAGCATTCCGCCGACGTACTGCGGGATAACGGCATCCAGCAGCTCCGCGGGATCACCGTCAGCGATCGGATCTGAGGAGACGGTACCGCCGTTGTCGGGCATTTCGAACGGCAGTAGGACGGTCCTTCTGGGGATGACCGTCATCAGGGAGACGAATTGCGTGTAGATCAGCTCGACTCTCGATACTTCTCCGGTCCGGTACGCCTCGGTGATCACGGAGGCGATCTTCATTGCCTCACTGACACCGACCAGTGAAAGGACGCGGAAGGAATCGGTCAAGATCTCTTCCCCGCGGTGCTCGAAATACTCGAATGCCTTTTTTCCGACCGGCAGAATGGCGCGCTGCCCTTGATCCGCAAATAGCTCCCGGCAGAGGCGGAACACGTTTGCGTTGTAACCGCCCGCCAGCCCGCGGTCACCCGCAAGGACGACGTAAAGGGTCTTTCCGTCGTTTCGCTTTTCCGAATAGACGGAGGACGCCCCGGCGGCGGTGGCGGAGAGGACGGCAAGCGCTTCCGTCAGGGTCTTTTGGTACGCGGCAGACGCTTCCGCGCGTTCCTTGGCACGGCGCAGCTTCGAGGTGGCGACGAGCTCCATCGCTTTCGTGATTTGCATGGTGCTGCCGACGCTTCGCATCCGCGCTTTGATGTCATTCATTGAGGCGGCGCCCATTACCCGTCACTCCTTTGCGAGAAACTTGTTTTTGCTGTGACCGATCGCTTCGGTCAGCTCCTCTGCCTGCTCGTCCGTCAGGTTCCCGGTCGTGCGGATCGTGTTCAGGAGCTCGTCCTTCGTAGAGATGAGATCGTGGAACAGTTCTCCCTCGAAATCGCGGATCCGGTCAACGGGAATATCGGTAAGAAGATTGTTGACGACGGCAAAAATGATCGCGATCTGAAGCTCGACCTCGATGGGTTCGCCTCTTCCCTGTTTCAGGACCTCGACGATCCGTTTGCCCTGCTCGAGTCTTGCCGTCGTGTCGGCATCGAGATCCGAGCCGAACTGCGCGAAGGCGGCAAGCTCGCGGTACTGGGAGTAGAGCAGCTTCAGTTTACCGGAGACCTTTTTCATTGCCTTGATCTGCGCGCTGCCGCCGACACGGGAGACCGAAATGCCGGGGTTGACGGCAGGGCGGACGCCCGAGTGGAAGAGCTCGGTCTCAAGGAAGATCTGACCGTCCGTGATCGAGATCACGTTGGTCGGGATATAAGCGGAAACGTCGCCTGCCTGCGTCTCGATGATCGGCAGTGCGGTCAGTGAGCCGCCGCCGCATTCGGGCGACAGACGCGCCGCACGCTCGAGCAGCCGGGAATGCAGATAGAAGACGTCGCCGGGGTAGGCTTCTCGTCCCGGGGGACGGCGGATCAGCAGGGAGAGCGCACGGTATGCGACCGCGTGCTTGGAGAGATCGTCGTAGACGATCAGCACGTCTTTTCCCTGCTCCATGAAGTATTCGCCCATCGCGCATCCGGCGTAGGGGGCGATATACTGAAGGGGTGCGGGTTCGGATGCCGTCGCGGAAACGACGATCGTATAGTCCATCGCGCCGTTTTTGTACAGCGTGTCGACGACGCTCGTGACGTTGGACTGCTTCTGTCCGATCGCGACGTAAATGCAGATGACGCCTTTTCCCTTCTGATTGATGATGGTGTCCTGCGCGATCACGGTCTTACCGGTCTGACGGTCGCCGATGATCAGTTCTCTCTGTCCGCGTCCGATCGGGATCATGGAGTCGATCGCCTTGATACCGGTCTGAAGAGGAACGGAGACGGATTTTCTTTCGATAATG
>JAZLIW010000148.1:0-21934 GCA_045617585.1 Eubacteriales bacterium | reverse complement strand
ATTTGCCGCGTCATGGGAGGCAGGTTACTCTTCCGTCCTCCTTTCGCGCTTGCGCCTCGGATTCAGAACGAAGTATATAAGCGGTATCGCGATCAGGCAGATACCGGTTATAACGATGGGGCAGACGCCGTTCCCGCCCGTATCGGGCAGGGCGTAGGTCTTCGTGTTTTTGACGATGATCTTATCGGATGCGTTCGGGTCAAGCTTGACCGCGAGGAAGGTCCTCGTCCCGTCCGAGACGTATGCCTTTTCGCCGCCCGCGTAGTCCGCGATATAGAGATCCGACGCGTTCTCCGCGATATAGTAGGTCTCGTTCGTGAAATCAAGTCCGAGATCCTTGATCTTGATCTTCCCTTTCCAGTCGGTGGCGGCGGAGATCACGAGATCGCTTCCCGTCACCTTTTCGACCACATCGCCGTTCTTCTGATAGACCGCGACCGTGATCGGACCGAGCGACGCCGATTCCGGGGAATCCCACTGTTTTTCCACCGGCATCTCGGTAAAGGGCGTGTTCGTGATCTTGACCTTGTATAGGACCGTCGTTACCGTATCGTACACGGGGTCGACGTGCACTGCATCCTGATATTTTTCAAATATCAGTGCAGAACCGTTGGAAGAACTGTTTGTTGCCTCGACAGCACCGGAGTTTCTTACACGGAGATACATATTCGTACCGCTGTTATTGTAATAGATCTTACCGCTGCTGTTGAGCGACAGATTTCTTGTATCGCCGTTTGAAGCAAATTTGTACGTAGAATCGCTGCTGCTGAAATTGATATAATTATTTGTATTGCTTGCGCTGCGGATCCGGAAAGTACCGTCGCTTCTTCTCGAAACGGTCCATTTATATGCGTTCGTATTGCTGAACGTATCGATTGAAGCCAACGTACCGCTGTTATTGTAGATATAGTTTCCTCCGCTCCGTCGGATCCGTACCCCGCTTTCCGACGTACCGTTTTCCATATTTCTCGGGTTGAACTCAACCCACTTGGCAGCAACGTCGTACCCAGGAGTAACGAGCACTTCTTCCGTCGTGACGTCCTGGATCATTTCGCCGATCGCCGGTTTATAGCCGGGTACGGAATCCTCCACGAAGGAATACGTGATCTTGGCACCGTCCTCATCAAAGACGGGCAGATTCGTGAATTTTTTCGTCCAGCTGTTCGCGGTACCGAGCGTGAAGTGCTCCTTGAGGACTCCGTCCGCGTACATATTGACGCCGACCGACGTAATGCCGTCGGGGTTGGAATCCTCCCAGACCTTCTTGATCTCGAGATCGAAGGGCACCATCAGGATACCGTTGTTGCCGAGGAGCGCTTCCATCTGCTTCGCCGACGTATGATCGGCGTCGTAGGAATACGGCTCGGTCGAGGTCTTGTTCTCGGATTTTGCGTGATACTCGGGAACGTAGCCGGTATCATAGTACGGGTTGTCGTCGCTGACGCGGAAGGTCATCGACGCGACGTCGTCCGTACTGTTGGTCTGATACAGGACGCCGGGAAGTGCCTCGCCGTCGGTCTGGACCTTGTAGGTCAGGCGGATCGGCTGTGCCCCGTGGAAGGTGTTGGTATCCTCCACGTGATAGATGGTGGGGAGGAGCGTCGACGGATACTGCCATACGACGACCTGATCGCCGTCCCCGTTCGTGACGACGTAGAGGCGGACCTCCTTCAGGTCCAGTGCAGCTCCCGTGCTCGCCTCAATGACGTTGCCCGCGAACGCGTACCGGTCGTAGCTGCAGCCGGGGTAAAGCGGGCTGTCGGAATCGAACGTCCCGCCCGTTTCCGCCCTCACTGCCGGATAATCGTCGTTCTCGTACGTGAGGGCGAAGGTCCCGGTGACCAGCATATCTTCCCCGAGCGTATCGATGAAGGTGATGAGGTTCTCCGCATCGAGCATGTCGTAGGAGAATGTTTCTTTTCTCTCAAAGACCGGACGCGGGATCGCCTTGATGCGGTTGATGATGTTGTCCATGCCGCTGTTGATCTGTCCGGCGGACATATTGCCGGCGACCGAATAGTCGGCGTAGTTCACGTACTGCATATCGCCGGCAGTCACGCTGGTACTCAGGATCTGATACAGACGCTGCGGCGTGATACCGCTGTCTCCGCCCGTACCGGACGTATGTTCGGTACTGGTCGCGCAAGCCTCGTAGTTGGTCTTCGTCGGGTCAACCGTGGATGCGGAGCCCGGGCTCAGCACCGTTTTGCCGTACAGAGACGTGACGCCCGGTCCGACCGAGAAGAACATCGCGTCCGCCATGTCTGCCGCGTCCTGCGCCGTATGGTTCGTCAGGAACGCGTTATAGTACGCGTTATACATCAGTTCCTTGGCATACATCGCCGTGCGGATGGTGTAGTAGCCCATCAAAGCACCGCGGGAGTTATTGGTTCGTCCGGTCGCACCCGGGACGTAAGTCGTACCGTCCTGCGTCAATTCACCGGACGCACCGCTGCCGAACTTCCCGTGACTTCCCACGTAGCCATAGTCGTTCGTATTCCTGGTCTCCATCCCGTTGCTGTCGAACGCGGTCAGCAGTTCTCCGGGATTGTCAACGTCGTAGGCGTACGCGTAGGTTGGTTCACCGTCGGAGATCAGGATGATCGAGGGGATCCGGTTTGTCTCGGCGTTGTTGGCAAGCATTTCTGCCGCCGCGACGATGCCTGCCTGCGTATAGGTGCCTTCAAAACCGATAAACGGCTTGCTGCTCACCCGTTTGCCGGTCGCGGTATCAATCAGTTGACTGTTGATACCGACAGCATACGTGGTACCGTCTGAAGAACTTTGGGAATACTTCATATATACGTCAAGGTACGTGCCGTCGTTGACAAACTCCATGTTATATTGCGTTCTGCCGGTATTCTGCGTCGTGATACCCGTCAAATGTTTGGGGTTGGAGGCGGTACCGGTTTCGAGTGTCCCGTTGTTTGAACCCTCCGAACTGGAAAACGTGATACTGTAATTCGTACCGCTTCTCGTGATCCTCAACGTGTGTTCCACGTTCGTGAAACCGTGATGGTCCACCGTATAGGAATGCGTTCCGGTACTCAGTTCGCTGAGCGGAATGTGCATGAGTCGTGTACCGTCCACGAGTTGATAATCGTCGTCGTACGTCAGGTAATTATCGCCGGCGGAGGCGGGAAGACGGTACTTGCCGAGTTCAAGATTCAGGCGATCGTCATAATACGTGTTGCCGTATGCCACGATCCCGATCCGCGTATCGGGGTCCTTCTCAAGAAGCTCCGCAATCGAGTGGTTGACAGCATTGACGACTGCTTCCGCACGCGTGATCTGCCCGCCTGACCCGTCGCTGACGTTGTTCGAGAACATCGAACGTGACATATCGAGGATGAAGACGACGTCGGGATGGATCCGGTCCTCCTCCGCGATCTGTTCCTTATAGGACTGACCGAGGGCGGAAAGCACGATCTCAAAGCGGTAGTCGTCGTCGTAGGTGACCGACTTATCCGCGGCGACACGTCCGTCGTTTTTACCGTTATAAGGCGAGAACCAGCTCTGGATCGCGCTCGTATCCGGGTCTTCCTTGTGTTCCATCCCGCTGACCGGCGCCGCGGCGCGGAAGAGCTTTGCCCGGACCGCGAGCGGCAGGCACATCTTGTCGTGGATATGCTCCTCGATCGTACATTTCAGCGTCCCGTCCTCAAAATAGCAGGAAGCGTCGTGAACGTGCGCGGTCTTGCCGCAGAGATAGACCGTTTTTTCCGAGGGCACGGCGTCGAAGCAAGCCTCGGTATGGACGTGCTCTTCCCTGCCGCAGATCAGCTTTCCGTCCTGATAGCACGCGTCGTTATGCGTATGCTCGTCCAGCTCACAGATCAGCGTCCGTTCCCACGTGATCGCGGGAATGATCAGCGCGTAAGTCGTGCAGAAGACCACGATCGCCGCAAGGACCGTCACGATCCGGAGCCAGACGGTATGGATACGGTGCTCTTTATTCAGTTGTTCGGTTCTTGACTGAATCAGATCTTCCATTGTTTCTCCTGATAAAAATTGCCGTGTTTTCGCGATTTATTGCAGGGCGCCGAAAACGTCGAACGGCCAGACCCTGAACAGTATTTTCCCTACCACGTTTTCCACGTCGATGCAGCCGACCGAGGTATTGCGGCTGTCGACCGACTCGGAGCGGTGGTCCCCCATCACGAAGATCGACGTTTCGGGGACCTGATAAGGAAGTGTGATGTTGGTATTGCCAAGAGCCTTTTCCGTGAGGTAAGGCTCGTCAATGAGTTCTCCGTCCACGTAGACGTTGCCGTCTTCGTCGATATCCACCCATTGTCCCGCGGTGGCGATGCACCGCTTGATCAGCAGTTTACTGCCGTAATAGACGCCGACGATATCGCCGCGCTCCACGTCCGTCCCCTTGACGGGGACGACGATCTGCCCTTCCGCGATGGTTGGCGTCATCGAATTGCCGTAGATGCGGATGACCGGCATGAACAGGACGGCGACGAGCACCGCCGCTGCCGCGACCACGATCAGCGTATAGACCGTGCTGCGCAGAAGCTTGCGGAATCTGGTGCGGTAGTTGACCCGCTTCAGTTCCGCTTCGAGTTCCGGCAGCTCAGCGACCGGAGCATTCTCTTTCTTCTTTCCCAAAATGAAATATTACTCCCATCATCCTGCAAAACCGGAGAACGCAAAAAGCGATACCACATAATTACGATTCCGTTATGCAATATCGCTTTACCTATTTTTTCTTTTATATTATAACTCTTGTTATTTAACGAGCAAGGAACTAAGACGTTTTAAGATACCCGACTTCGCCGGAATCCTCCTATTTCGGCTTTTTGACCATGCAAAATTATGAACTTTTTGTTAAAATACGTCCTCTTGACTTGAAAAATAAACGTCGTTATGATATAATCCTTTACTGTATCGGAGAATTGACGCAGAAAAAACCACGGAATCGTAATTACGTGGTAAACAGCATTCTTCCGACGGCATTGACGCCCTGAAAATGGGCTTCGCCGCTCTCCGCCGTATAGATCCGCGTCGTATTGACACTGCTGTGCCCGAGGATATCCGCGAGGCGCACGATGTCTTTTTTTATTTGGTAATACGTGCGTGCGAACAGATGCCGCAGATTGTGCGGAAAGACCTTTTTCGGGCTGACGTCCGCCGCCTCGCACAGCGCTTTCATTTCCTGCCAGACGTTGGAACGGTCCAGGGGATTTCCGCATCGCGTCACGAAGACGCTGCCGCTTTCCCTGCCGCTCCTTCTGCAATATTCCCGCAGCATTTCTCTCACGCTCTCCGGGATCAGGACCACGCGGGATTTGCCCTTGTTGTCGATCTCCGCCCTTCCCGTCCGGACTGCTTCGACCGTGACGAATTGCAGCTCGCTGACCCGGATCCCCGTGCCGCAGATCGTCTGCATCACGTAATAGATCCGCTTTTTTCCGGCGCACCGGATCAGACGGCGGTATTCCGCCAAAGTCAGTTCCCGGTCCTCCTCCGCGAAGAGACGCTGCTGGATTTTCAGCAGCCGGACGCGGCAGTTCCCTTTCCCGAGATATCCGAGGTACCGGTTGACCGCAACGAGCCTTCCGTTCACGCCTGCCGGCTGGTAGCGGCGCCGCAGCTCTTCCTTGTATGCGATCACCTTTTCCTTGCAGAGCTTATCGTCTCCGAGCCACCCGAGAAACGCTTTTACGTCCCGGACGTATTTCCGGACCGTCGCCTCCCTCTTTTCGTCCCGGATCAGATATGCTTCAAACGAAGTCAGATTTTTTTCCATACGAATGTCTCCTTTTATAAAACAATGCCGCCCGGTTCATTCCGGACGGCATACGTATATTTTCTCCTCCCGTAAGATCACCGCCGAGGCAGGAAGCACGTCGGGCGGCGTTCCCGCCCCCGGACCGTGCCCGCCGAAGATCAGCCGCGCACTGCCGTCGAACGGCACGCCCGCTGTCGTCAGTGCCCCGGCATCCGTTCCGCCGGCGTAGATCACCTTTTCCCCGTTTATCACGGTCCCGACCGTGACAAGGGGCTGAGAAGAGCCTGCGGCACGGGTCACCGTGACGGTCATGCCGATCTCACCGAGCGGGATCACGTCCTCGCCGGGACGGTAATACGTCACGTTCACACCGGTTTCTTCAATCCTTGCAGCGATCCCTTCCTCCGTTTCCCCCTCCGGGTACGGAAGAAAGACCGTATCCGTGAACAGCTCCCCGGCAAGACGGCGGACGAGAGAGATATGCGCCCGGTGATAGTGTGTGAGGATCAGCGTCCCGTGATTCATCCGACGTTCCGAAAAATACGTCCGGTACGCGGCGTACGACCCGTCGGAAACGTCGAGCAGCGCGTTCTGCCCGCCGTCCGTCACCGCGATGCAGTCCCGGTCCCCTGCCGAAACGAAGACAGCCTCCGTAATGCCCGCCTCCGGGAACAGCAGCGCCGCGGTCACCGCCGCAAAGACGGCGAAGCCGGAAAGAACGGGGAGCGCCGTGCGGAGAAAGCCCTCCCTGCCCCGGAGCAGGATCAGCCCCGTCACGACGGCGGCGGCACCCGCAAGCAGCGCGGGCAGGCGGATGGGGATCAGCGCGCCCGGAAAGGCGAGCGCCGCGGCACCTTTCAGGCAGAGCCCGGCGAGAGATCCCGTCACGTCGGTCAGAAGCGGTCCGACAAACGGCACGGGCGCGAGCGCGAGCAGCAGCACCCCGGAGATCATGACCGCCGGGACCGGCAGCACCGAAAGCACCGAGGTCAGAGGAGACAGCACCGAGATCTCCCCGAAATAGAGCCACGAGAGCGGCAGCGTGAACGTCAGTGCCGCGAGGCAGACGCCGACCGGGCTCCACACGGCGTGCAGGACACCGCTTTTTTCCTCCCCGATCATCTTCACCCCGACGGTCAGGATGCCGAACGCCGCGGCAAACGACATTTCCAGTCCGATATCGAGGATCGCGGTCGGCGATACGACGCAGATGCAGAACCCCGCGAACGAAAGCGAGGTCACCGGATCCGCGTCGTGACCGAAGACGTCACCGAGCGACGCGAGCCAGAGCATCAGCGCGGCGCGGACCGCGGAATGGGAAAAGCCGGTCAGCCCGGTGAAGAGGACCGCCGCCAGCGTGAGGATCACCGTCCTGCTCCGCCGGGGCGTGCCGATCCGCAGCAGGACCGCGAGGACCGCGCCGAGCAGGATCCCCACGTGCAGACCGCTCACGGCAAACAGATGCGAGCCGCCGATCGCGCGGAAGTTCCGTTCCGCCGCCGCGGAAAGCCCGTCCTTCCTGCCGAGCAGGAGCGCCGACAGAAAGCCGGAGGTCTCCGCGTCGAAACGGGATAGGAAGGTGCGCCGCAGACGTTCGGAAACGCCGCCGAAAAATGCCCGCACGCTCCCGCTCTTTCCGATCACCTCCGCAGTCATAGCCTCCGCGCTGACAAAGCAGCCCTGCGAAAGGCGGTACCGTTCCTCCGGGAAGCCGTTTTCGCTCTCCGGAAAGCGGGAAAGGACGCAGCGCAGCTCCAGCATGTCTCCCGCCCGGATCCCTGCCCGCCCGTCGAGACCGACGAGCAGCCCGCCCTTCACCTTCTTCCCGTCAGCCGTCCCGATCTCCGCGTAAAACGTCTCCCCGAAGGAGGACGTCCGGACCGTTTCCCCCGCCGTGACCGTCACCGTTCTCACCGTCTCCCCGTCCGCGAGCGCGTACAGCTCACCCGGCAGCAGCTCCGCGGACAGAAAGCACGCAAGCGCCCCGAGCCCCGCCGCAAGCACGAACGCCGCGGCGCGCAGGGGGAGCTTTTTCGTTTTCCGGCTGATGATCGCGGTCCCGGCAGCCGCGCCGAAAAGCACGAGCGCCGGAACGAGTGAAACGCCGCGGAACAGAAGAAGGCAAAGGAGCAGAGAGAGCAGATAACTGCCGCAGAACAGCGCGAGCGGGCGCGTTTTCCATGCTTCCGTACGGTTCTCCCCCTTTCCCTTTCTTCTTTCCGATCAAAAAGGACCGCGCCGAAAAAGCGCGGTCCCTGCCGTCATTTTTCCCGTTCGGAAAACAGACGCAGCATATCGTGACATCTTGAAAAGATCTCAAACAGCTTGATGCGATCGTCGCCGCTTTCGTCCAGCTCCGGATTGTATTCCACGCAGTCGAAGGAGACGACCTTTCCGGTCGCAAAAAGCGACTCGAGCGCGGTCTCCGCTTCCTCGAGCATCATCCCGCCCGGCATCCGGTATCCGGTCGACGGGAATTCCGTCTCGTCCAGGCAGTCCACGTCAAAGGAGATATGGATCGCCTCGGTACGGATCGAGGAGATCACCTCGCTCATCACGTCACTGATCCCGCGGGAACGCACGTCCTCCGCCGTGAACAGACGGACCCCCTGCTCCTCCATGATCGGATATTCCGCGTCGTCGATCGAGCGCGCGCCGATGATCCACGTGTTTTTCCCGTAGAGATTGACCTTGTTCCCGACCGTCAGACTGTCGGTGCAGAGCCCCATCGCCGCGGCAAGCGGCATCCCGTGGATGTATCCGGTCAGGGACGAACGTTCGGTATTGATATCCGTATGGCCGTCGATATAGACGACCGTCAGTTCCTCCGGACCGTAGACGGAGGAGACTCCGGCGATCGAGCCGATCGCGACCGAATGGTCGCCGCCGATCACGACCGGGAACTTGCCGTCCTTCAGCGCGGTACGCACGTTATCGTAAATGCCGCGGCTGACCGTCATGACCTCGTGCAGAGAGCGCAGTTCCGGCGGATCCTCCTCCGTGCTTTTTGCCGGGCGTTCCATCGGAACGAGCTCCAGCCCCTCGTACACGGCGGTACGGATCCCGTGATCCGTCAGGGAGGCAAAGGCGTACTGGGAGCCGGACGTCGGGGAACCCGTACAGACCGGCGCTTCCAGCAGGGATACTTTTTTCATGAGAATTCCTTTCGTCGTCAGCTCTGCTCCGAGCGCTTTTCCTTGTCGAAATAATACTGCCGGTACGCCTTGAAATACGTCAGATAGTATTTCAGGACGCGGAGGCGGCGCTTCAGGCTCTTCTCCTCCGGGTTGAACAGGGTGCGCTGCACCTCTTTCTGCTTCCACAGCGTCCCGATCTCCTCACGCAGAACGGGATCCTTCACGTACTTCATCAGCACGCCCTTCGGCACCGCGGTCCAGAGCGCCTTTTTGTCCGCGGTCAGAACGCCCTCCGGCACGGTGCCGTTCACCGCGTCGTCAACCAGTGCCTTCATCATATTGATGCCCGCGGCGCGGACGAAGAAGCTGCTCCTGCCCGGGCGCGGATTGATCTCGAACATCATGTATTTCCCGGTCCGGCGGTCGTACTTCATGTCGAAATTGGAATAGCCGACGTAGCCGATCTCCTCCAGGAAGGCGCGCAGCCTCCCGTAGATCTCCCCGTCCGACCGGGTGATGATCGCGGCGTAATTGCCGAGCGTCTTCGGCGAGTATTCCTCCAGCACGGGCTGACCGAGGCACATGACCCGCACCTTTCCGTCGTTGCCGGAATAGCAGTTCATGACCCGCATCGCGTCGTCCCCGCCCGGGATGAACTCCTGAATGATCAGCTTGCCGCGGTAGTCGGAGCCGTTCATCGCGCGGATGACCTTCAGATATTCCTCCTTCGTATCGAAGAAGAAGACCTTCTTTTTGCCCTCGAAGGAGCAGTGCAGGTATTCGTAGGCGTTGCTGTTCTCCGGCTTGACCACGATCGGGAAGGTGAAATCCATCTTTTCGACCGCGCTCTCCCGTTCCCCGGGCTCCGCGACAACCGTCTTCGGGTAATCGAGCCCGTGTTTTTCGCACAGAGCGTAGAACTTATCCTTGGTGTCGAGCGTTTCGAGCAGTTCGGGAGAGATGAACCGGTTGGCGACCAGATCCCCGAACGCGGGGGCGAATCTTGACATCATGCCCGCATAGTAGTCCGAGCAGGCAACGACGATCAGCTTGCCGTATTCCTTCTTCTTTTCCTCCAGTACCGCGCGGAGCGCGCCGGGGAAAACGTCCTCCCGGTCAAAGTCCGGGATGCAGCGGATATCGAAAAGATCGGAGTCCATCGTGGGGACCAGTCTTCTCGTGCAGAGCAGCAGCGGGCGGAGCCCGTGAGCCTCGCGGAACAGACGGACCGTCCCGTAGGCGTTTTCGTCACTGCCCAGGATCACGGGCAGGAAAGCATTTTCGCTCATCGTTTTTCCCTTTCAGCGAAGGATAAAATACTGTTCGTACCAAAGGAGGAAGCTGTACACCGTGTAGAGCTTTCTCGCGTGGTTTTCCTTGCCGCTCTTATGCTCCTCGAGCATCTTTTTCAGCCGGTCGGTATCGAAGAAGACCGCCGCGTACTCCGAGGAGAACGCCTTTTCCAGCTTTTCGGCGTACTTGTCTTCCCGGATCCAGACGCGGAACGGGACCATGAAGCCCGCCTTCTTGCGGTTCGCCCACTCCGCGGGGATATGGGAGAACGCAGCCTTTCGGAAGGCGATCTTGGTGTTCCTGCCCTGCATCTTCTGCGCCGAGGTCAGCGTGCGCGCGACCTTCCACACCTCGCGGTCGAGGTAGGGGACGCGGAGCTCGAGGCTGTGCGCCATCGTCATCTTATCCGCCTTGAGCAGGATATCGCCGGGCAGCCAGAGGTTCATATCGAGATACAGCTTTTTCGTCAGGTCGTCCGCGTCCGCCACCTTGTCGTAGTAGGGCTTCGTCACGTCGCGGTATCCGATCTCCGAGCGGTATTCCGGTTTCAGAAGTCCGTTCGCTTCCTCGTCCCCCATGATGAACGCCTGACCGATGTAGGTATCCTCCACCCGTTCGATTCCCGAACGGAAGAAGCGCTTCACGTGCTGCTGCGGGATCTTTCCGAGCGTGGAGGCAAAGAACTTCCGCATCCCGAGGGGCAGCTTTTTGTACCGCCGCGCCGCGTCGCTCTGAATATACCAGTCGTACCCGCCGAACAGCTCGTCCGCGCCCTCGCCGGAGAGGACGACCTTGACGTCCTTCGCCGCGAGCTGCGCGAGGTAATAGAGCGGCACTGCCGAGAGATTGGCGTGCGGCTCGTCGGAATGGTACTGGACCGCGGGGAGCGCGTCGAAAAACTCGTCCGCCGAGATCTCCTTGCAGGTGTTCGACATTTTTAAGATCCGGCACAGATCCCCCGCGATCGAGGTCTCGTCGAAGCCGCCGACCTCAAAGCCGACCGAATAGGTCTTCATCGGCTTGACAACCGACGCGACGTAGCTCGAATCCACGCCGCCCGAAAGGAAGGACCCGACCTCGACGTCGGCGATCTGGTGATATTCCACCGAGGAAAGGACCGTCTCGTCGATCAGCTTCACCGCGTTGTCGAACGAGCGGGTCTCAGGGTCGTAGGTCGGCTCGAAGTACCGTCCGGTCTCGAAGCCGTGCTCCGTGTCATACGTGAACCACGAGCCGGGCGCGAGCTTGTACACGCCCTTGAACACCGTCTCGGGCAGGGGGTTATACTGGAATTCCAGATACAGCTTGACCGCGTCACGGTTCAGCTCCCTGCGGAAGGAGGGGTGCGCCAAAAAGCTCTTGATCTCCGAGCCGAAGAGGAAGGTCCCGTTCATCTGCGCGTAGTAGAGCGGCTTGATGCCGAACCAGTCGCGCGCGCCGTAGATCTTCTTCTCTCTTCTGTCGTAGACCGCGAAGGCGAACATCCCGCGGAGCCGTTCCGCCGTCGCCTTGCCCCAGCGCTCGTAGGTGCGGAGGATGACCTCGGTATCCGAGTCGGTCGAGAAGGTCTTGCCCTCCTTTTTCAGTTCCTCGCGCAGTTCTCTGTAATTATAGATCTCTCCGTTGAAAACGATCACGTACCGCCCGTCGTCGGAATACATCGGCTGCGTTCCGCCGGCAAGGTCGATGATCGAAAGGCGGCGGAAGCCGAGACCCGTCAGGTCGTCGGTGAAGCTGCCCGCGCTGTCCGGTCCGCGATGCGCGATCAGGTCGCCCATCTCGCGGATGACCTGCTCCCGGTCATAGTCTCCGGCGCCGCAAAAACCAGCAAATCCACACATACTGTATCCTCAATTCTTTCTCATACGGCCGCGCCTTCGGCGATCCGGTCGAACTCTGCGAGGTATTTTTCGGTATAGTCCACGTCGGAGGGCGTGTCGATATAAAGCGTCCCCCGCTTCATGCGCGTCTCCCTGCCCTTTCCGGTCAGTAGGATCACCGCGTTTTCGCCGTGCTCCAGGATCGCGCGGCGGACGGCTTCCTCCCGGTCCTCCACGATCTCGTAGCGGCAGCCCGTCCCGATCAGGTTCTTTTCGATATCCGCGGCGATGGAATCGAACGGCTCCTCGCCGGAATCCTCCTCGGTGATGATCGTATAGTCCGCGCCGTTCCCGGCGGCGACCGCAAGATCGTGCCTCCGAAGAAACGCCTTTTTGCCGGGGCAGCCCCAGACCGAGACGATCTTCTTCCCCGGGTATTCCACGCGGGTGGAACGGAACAGCGCCTCAAAGCTCATTTTGTTGTGCGCGTAGTCCACGATCACGGTGCAGCTCCCGTTCGACGAAGAGAAGGTCTCCATTCTCCCGGCGGCTCTCGCGGTCTTCAGTCCCGCCGCGGCCGCGTCCTCCGGGACGCCGAGCACGAAGGAAACGGCGATCGCCGCGAGCGCGTTCTCCACGTTGAAGAGCCCGGGCATCGTGATGCAGTATTCCCGCTCCGAGACCGGGGTACGGACGGTGAAATAGATGCCGTCCGCCCGCTTTTCGACCGATTTGCAGAAGATATCGTCGGTCTCGTGCGAGCCGTAGGTGATCACGCGGCATTTCTTCGATCTTGCCCGCTCCAGGATCCGGTCCGCATAGGCGGCGTCGGTATTGACGCAGGCGTTTTCGCAAAGGTCGAAGATCTTCAGCTTGGACTCGAAATAATCCTCAAAGTCGGGATGCTCGATCGGACTGATATGGTCGGTGCCGATATTGTTGAAGCAGGCGACCGTAAAGCGCATCCCGTCCACGCGGTCGTACTTGAGCGCCTGACTGGACACCTCCATAACGAGGTGGGAAAGACCGCTCTCCACCGCGTTGCTGCAGTGGCGGAACAGCTCCATCGCCTCCGGCGTCGTCAGATGGGATTCCTCCCGGGTCACGCCGTCGTAGTTGTCGATCGAGGAAAGGATCGCGCACTCCCGGTCGAGATATCCGTCGAGGACCGACTTGACGTAATACGCCGTGGTGCTCTTCCCTTTGGTCCCGGTGATCCCGACGGTCGCGAGCTTCGCGGGTGCGTCGTTGTAGAACACGACGGCAAGGTACACCATCGCGCGGCGGATGTCGCTGACGATCACGTAAGGGGCGTCCGCCTCCTCGTACACCGTCTCGCTCACGTAGAGCAGCGCGCCCTTCGCGATCGCGTCGGTGAGGTATTCCGGTTTGAAATGTGCGCCCTTGCAGACGAAGAGCGCGTTTTCCGTGACTTCACGGTTGTCGTAGGTGAGGCAGCGGATCTCTTTCCGCAGCAGTTTTTCGTCCGCCCGGACGTCGGTAAGCAGCCCGGCGGCGGCAAGGACGGACAGATAGTCGTTGACGTTATAATATTCCAGCATTTTATTTACCCGTTTTCTCGGAAATAGTCATACAGTGTAATTATACCACAGTTCCCGCCCGGAATCAATGCTATTTTCCTTTTTTCCGAAAAAGTTTACGAAGACGGGCTTTTCCGCGCAAAAAGAAAAGGGGCTGCTGCACGTCAGTGCAACAACCCCGAAGATCATTCTTTCAGGAGTGCGAGGACTGCCTCCTTTCCGGCAATGCCGGAAGAGAAAGCGGTCGCGGTGCCGGCGGCAACGCCGAGCGCGAGCGCGGCGTCGTAGTCGTGCGTGCCGGTCCACCCGGCGAGGAAGCCGGCGACCATGGAATCACCCGCGCCGACGGTGCTGACGGTGACCCCTTTTTTCGCGCGCTTCGCGTGGGTCTTCCCGTTCTCGTCAAGCAGCAGCGCTCCCTCGCTCCCGAGGGAAACAAGGACGTTGCGCGCTCCCATCTTCTGCAGGGAGGCGGCGCAGGTGCGGATCTCTTCCCCGTCGGTGAGCGTCCTGCCGAAGAGCGCGGACAGCTCTTCAAGGTTCGGCTTGATGAGGAACGGACGGTATTTGAGGGTGCGGATCAGGAGCTCCCCGGTCGCGTCCACGACCGCAAGGATCTTCTTCCCGGAGAGACGGCTGAGAATGACCTCGTACACGTCCTCGGGAAGGGAGCGCGGGATCGATCCGGCGAGGACCAGCACGTCGCCGTCCGCCAGCCGGTCGAGCCGCGCGATCAGATGCCCGAACGCTTCCCGGTCGATCTCGGGTCCGACGCCGTTGAGCGCAGTCTCCTCCTCCGATTCGATCTTCACGTTGATGCGGGAAAAGCCCTTTTTCAGCCGCACGAAGTTGGTCAGGATCCCGGCGTCCGCCGTTGCCTTTTCGATCGCGTCCCCCGTGAACCCGGCGATGAAGCCAAGCGCCGTCGAGTCCATCCCGAGGTGCTTCAGCATCACCGAGACGTTGATCCCCTTCCCGCCGAAGAATATCTCTTCCCCGGCGGTCCGGTTGATCTCACCTATCGTGAAATTTTTCGATCTCACCGCGTAGTCCACGGCGGGATTGAAGGTCACCGTATAGATCATGATCCGGTCCTCAATTATTTATTATAGTATTCGAGATAAAGATCCGCGAAGGTATCGGGACGGACGACGACCACGTTCATGCCGGCGCTTTCCAGCTCCGCCTTGAAATTGTTCAGGTTCGCCATGTTGTCCATGACGCCGTTGCCGTAAACGAAGACCTCGGCAAAATAGATCCCGTCGTCGTTCTTCTGTGCCTTCTTCATCGGAGCAACCAGCGGCTTGAGTTCACGGAAGGTCGAGAACGCGGATCTGCCGCGGACGAGATCGTCACCGATGATCTTGAGTGCTTCCTTGAAGTCTCCGCCGTAACCGCCGATCTGATAGGTCGTCTGACCGTAGGCGGAAAGCAGCATCTTCAGCGCCGGTACCTCTTTGTCGTAGCGCGCCGCCATCTCGTCGGAGATATTATGGATCGCACGGAGGACGTGGACGTCCGCCTTTTCGCAGACGTATTCGGTGATCTCCAGCATTCTCGTCATGATCTTCTCGCGGTCCGCAGCCACGTACATATCGCCGAACTCGTCCGGCACGCCGAGGTTGGAGACGCCGCCGCCGTCAAAGACGAAATAATCGTTCACCGTCGCGTTCTGATAGTAATACTCCATGATCGCGGGAGCGACGTAGTAGAGGGATGCGGAAAGCGTATAGCCCTTCGCGTTCATCTCTCTCTTTTCGACGTCGTAGTATTCCTTCATCCAGAGGTGGTAGTCCCAGGAGAGGTTATCGCCCTCGGAGAAGTCGTAGCAGATGTACATCGTGTCCTTTTCGAGAGAGACGGGCTCCGCTTTCTTCTGCTTCAGTTCCCCGGTCTCGAGGCTGTTGAAGAGGGAGAGGTTCGGCGTGGAGAAGGCGTAGGTGAAGTATTTGCCGAATCTGCCGCACATCGTGAACATCTCGAATTCGCTGAACAGTCCGCCGCCCTGACCGATGATCCCGGTGTTCGGCGCCGTGGAGGCAAAGAGCTCCATATAGAAGTCGTAATCCGCCTCGTTCTTCACGTCGGTCGTGCAGAAGACGAAGGAACGGGACATGACGGCATAGTCACGGCAGGCGTTGGTGGGATGGCTGTAATTGTCGGGATTTGCGGGCATATGGAAGATCGCCTGTTTGGAGAACTGATCCTTATAGTGCTCCCAGACCCACATATAAGCGTCGACGGAATCGGTGAACTTTCCGCTGGTGTTGAAGAGCAGGTCCTTTTTGATATCGTCCTTCAGCTTCTTGTACTGATTATCGGTCATATAGACGCCGTCCATGATACCGCAGAGCGAGGTGATGATATTCTCCTCGAAATTGTTCTTGTTGAAGGCGTCGCCGAAGATCACACCCTTGTATTCGTCCTTGAAGAGCACGAGCAGCTCGTCCACCGTGCTGTTCACCAGCGTTCTTCCCTTGCTTTCCAGCAGTTCCAGATAGACCTTTTCGTTCTCGACGTAGGAGTAGCGCGGGTCGTTGTTGTACTTCCGGTAGTCAAGGAAGATCCGGGGCGTCGTGCGGTTGACGTTGCCCTGCAGGGTGACCAGCGTGAGAAGCTGATCGTCGGTCAGTGTACGGGCGTCAACGACGTAGATGGTATCCGCGGGTTTGTTCTCCGACTTCGGATAAATATTCGCGTTGTCGAACGTCGTATCGGTCATGTGATAGTATCTGCGGTCCTTGTAGTCGATGCTCTCCATGTAAATGTCGTCGATCAGGACGGCAAAATCACTGCCGACCGCGGCGATCTGAACGCGGCTCTCGTCGTACAGTTCGTAGTCGTTTTCGGCGCAGATGACCTCGCCGATCATCACGTCGTTGACGAAATAACGGAAGAAGCCCTCGTCGGGATAAACGTCGGCGCGGATGACGTAATCGTTCGGGTCCCCCGCAAAGCCGGCACCGCCGCGCTCGTAGTCGCGGCGGACCACGTTCGTGCCGTTCCCCGTGATATTGATGAGCGCCTGATAGCCCCGATCGCAAATATTGAAGGAGAACTGCATGATGGGAGCGCCCCGTTCGATCTCAATATGCGCCTGGACGCTGTAACTGCCGGCATCGGTCCGTTCCTTGGACATGATCCAGCCGATATTGTCCTCGATCCGGCAGCGGCCGCCGACGATCTTGGCAGCGCTCATGGTGAAGTTGTCCGAAGTCATTTCCAGCGGCACGGAATTCAGCGGGCTGACCGGCGTTCTGTCTCTGTTTACCGTATAGGTCTCCACGTGTCCCACCTCGTCTGTCAAAACGATTTTTGCCGTTCCGATCGGTACGTTCTCGTAATGATCGGGACTGTAATTGAGATATTTCAGGCAGAACGCTTTGGCGGCTTCGTAGGTCGCGCTGCCGTCCTGTCCGAGGACGTAGATCTTGGTCCCCTCGGTACGGATGGTATATTCCCCCTTGCCGAGCGTTTCGTAGATCCGGTTCTCTTCCTCGATATTCGTATGTCCGACGATGATCTCGTATTCGGCGCGGGTGTTGATCTTTTCATTGACGAAATCGGTGCCGACGCCGATCTCGTATCCCGCGGATTCCGTGATCGCCTTCTTGATCAGCTTGAACGCGTCCATCGTGTTTTTGTCCGCGTCGTCCGCGCGCATCAGGATGTACTTCGTCAGATCGATCTCGGTCCCGTCCGTCGGGGCGGAAGGCGGATCCGTCTCTTTCGCCGGCTTATCGCCGCCGACGCAGGACGCGAAGGCAAGCAGCGAAAGCAGGCAGAGCAAAAGGCTAAGCAGGGTCTTGGCGGTACGTTTCATTGATTTTCCTCCGTGTATCGGTGATTCTTTTTTGATTTTCATGCGGTCCTTATCTGACCGAGATCGCGCCGAGAAGGATCTCGTAATCCGGCACGACGTCGGGCAGGACGATATAGTCGAAGTTGGGGAGCCATTCGGAATCGCCCTTTGCCTTCGGCTCCTGCCAGAAGGTCAGGGTGTTGTCCCCCGCCTTCAGTTCCAGCTCAAACTCATGGGGCTTGAAATCGTGGTAATGTCCGGTACGGACGTTATATTTCTCTCCGGTGTCCTCACCGTTGACCTTGAGGCGGAAGGTGCGCACGTCCGCGGAAGCCGCGTAGACGAGAACGCGGTAGGTCCCGGCCCCGGGCACGCGGATGCCCTTCATCGTAAAGCTGGATTTGCCGTCGCTCGCGCCCGCGCCGACCGAGTAGCCGCCCGACTGCGGATAGCCGTCGCGCGTTTCGAGGCGGTTGTTGCAGTTCACGTAGTCCCCGCCGATCTCGCACTCGTAGAGAGAGACGCTGCCGTTATACCAGAGGGAGATCACGTTTTCCCCCGCGTCAAGGTAGACGGTCTGGTTCAGGACCGCGAAGATATGCGTGCTCTTCGTCCCGGGCAGGTTCAGCTCGGTGATCTGACCGTTGATCTCCAGATTGATCTTCTTGCCCGCGTCGGAGGGATTGGAATAGTTCAGGTTCAGCTGATACGGACCTGCCTTCGGGACCGTGACCGTGTAGATCATCCGGTTCTCCGCGGAAAGGCCGATGCCGGTCACCGCTTTTCCGCCGGCGGCGCCGCCCATTTCCGTGATCTTCAGCGAGCCCTCCAGCTTTGCGTCGTCCGGGGTAAGGACGTCGCCCTTCATCCCGTTCTGCACGGGCGCCTTATCGTACAGGAAGAGGCAGTCGAGGTCGGGGGCGTAGCCCTCACCGGGCTTGGTCGTGAAGCGGATCTCGTTTTCTCCCTTTTTGAGGAAGAGCGGAACGGTCAGGCTCTGGGACAGATCCCAGTTTCCGTTCGAGGGGCAGACGAGCGGGATCATTTCCCCGCCGTTCACACTGACCTGCAGCCGTCTCGCCGCGCCCGAGCCGTTGAAGAAGACGATCTCGGTATCGTAATATCCGTCCTCGTTCACCGTGATCTTTTTCACGGTCACCGCGCGTTTCCCGTCGTCACCGACCGCGCCGACGATCGCGCCGCCGGACGCCGTCTTCTTGCCGCGGTTCACCGACGCGCCTTCCAGCACGTTCGCTTCCGCCTCGAATTCGTAAATGGTCCCGTCCATGATCAGCGTGGGCGTACGGAGAGTGCTTTCCTTCCCGACGGTCAGGCACACCTCGTGCCCCTTGCCGTCGTCGGCGCACTTCACGTACACGATCAGACCGAAGTCGTTCTCCGCCGCCGCGTCGTAGAACCAGCAGGCACCGGACGCCGCGTCGTAAGCGGCACGGTCGGTCATCCTTTCCAGCTTCTTGCCGTCCAGCGTCACTCCGTCCGGCGCGGCACGGTAATGCACGCGCAGCTCCGCCGGGCGATCCGCCACGGGATACGCGCCGGTGCGCTCACCGAGCGTGACCGTGATCTTTCCCGCGTCCTTCTTCATCGTAACGGGCGTCAGGGCGTACTTGCCTTTTTCGTAGCCGTAACTGATGCCGTCGTCCTCGTAAAGCGTGAAGGAGGTCTCCTTCTCCGCGGGATAGAGGTCGAGGGTCAGCGTGCGGTCGGTGACCTCGGAGGTGTTATTGCCGTAATGTCCGAGCGGCAGGATCGCGCCCATCCGGACGAACAGCGGCAGAACGGAGGCGGAGGAGGTGTACTTCAACGTCTGACCGCCCTCGTAGAGGTAACCGGTATTGTAATCCATCCAGATCTCCCCGGCGGGCAGATACACGTCCTCGGTCGCGACGCGCGACATATCCGAGACCGGGCAGACGAGGAGGGACGGGCCGAGCAGAAACTCGTCGTCGATCTTCACAGCCTTCGGGTCGTCCGGGAACTCCATCGCAAGAGGTCTCGTAACGCCGATGCCCGTGTTATGCTGCTCCCAGAACAGGCTGTACATATACGGGATCAGGGAATAATGCAGTTCGTTGTACTTGCGGTAGCAGTCGATGACCGTACGGCTCCGGTCAAGCACGGTCGCCTCGGTCGCCCATTCGTTCGACATCGAGAAGGGCGTTAAGAACATGAGCTGCGCGCGGCGCATATAAGCAACGTCGTCCGGGGTGCTGACGTCACGGATCTCGGGCGTATAGTAGGTCCCGGAATAGCCCTGCGCGATCACGGACATCACGAACTGGTCGTAGCCGTAGTAATCGGTATAAGCGGAGGTGGCGTACCGCTGCATCCCGGCGTAGTTGCCGCGGCTGAACAGGAAGGAACGCTTGTCGTAATCTTCCTTATATTTCTCGTGTAGGAGATTGACGGTCAGCGTACCGAGCAGATTGTGGTAGGCGTTTGCCGGGAGGCCGCCCGGGAAGACGGTCGTCAGGCTGGCGCTTGCGCCCCAGCTGTCGGTCTCGTCCACCTTGAAGCCGTCCACGCCGATCGAGATCAGGTTTTTGTCGTGCAGCTCCCAGTAGAGATCCCCGGCTTCGGAAAGGGTCATGTCGGGCACCAGTCCGCCGAAGGCGTACTTGCCGCTGTTCCCTTCCCATTCTCTCGTCCCGAGATCCTCGCTCTTCAGGGAGCAGGCGAGCATATCCCCGTAGATCTCCGCCTGCGGAGAAACGTACGGATGCTCCCAGAGGTTGACGTGAAGTCCGGCGGCGTGCATCCGCTCCACAAACGCGGCGGGATCGGAGGTGAACTTTTCGCTCCACGCGTAGGTGCAGGGATAGGTCGCGGTCTGCCAGCCGGGCTCGACCCCGGCGATGTCAACGGCGATCCCCTCGTCGTACTGTGCCATGATCGCGCCGCAGAGCTGATCCTCGTTCCACGAGCCGTAGCCGCGGTAGGTGAGCCCCAGCGCGTAAAGCGGCGGCATCGCCATTCTGCCCGCAAGCTCCGACCAGTTCGACAGGATCCGGAAGAATTCCGGACCGTAGAGGAAATAGAAGTTCATTTCCCCGCCGTCGACGCTGACGCCGTAGTCCTTGCCGAAGGAGACCTTGCCGCGGTAAGAGTTGTTCAGATAAATGCCGTACCCGGCGGTGCTGTACCAGAGCGGGATGATCGCGTGGACGTTGTTGTCGCTCATCCACAGCGCGTATTCCGTATCCCGGTGGTCGGTGGTCGTGAACGTGTCGCCGGGGTCGTTCCCCAGCCCGTAGAAATGCTCCTCGCACGCTTCGTCACGCACGAAGGACACGCTCTTCCCCTCTCCGCCGGCGGAAAATGCCTGCGCGGCGCTGCGGAGCAGGACCTTCCCGTCCGGGTCGGAGACCGTGATCCCGAGGCTTTTCCGGTCCACCGTCACGGTCACGCCGGCGGTGCGGATCACGGTCCCGTCACCGCTCTCCTCCACCTCGCCATGTACCGGGGCGTACTGCCCGTCGGTCTTTTCCACCATTCCGGGCACCGCCCCGTCGGGAAGAAATTCCTCCCCGTCCGGCGCATACCGGAAGTGGACCAGATCCTCCCGGCAGAAGACGACCGACAGACGGTTGTTTTTCCCGTCGGTCAGGACCGCCTCGTTCAGCGTCTCCTTATATTTCGGTTCCGTTTCCTCTTCCGTCCCGGGTCCTTCACCGGGATCCTTTTTGCATCCGACGGCGCCGGCGCAGGAAGCGAACGCCAACGTCAGGCATAAGAACCTCACCAGCTTCTTTCCTCCCATTTCGGGATCCTTTCATCCATCCGGGTCAAAGCCCGGTTTTTTTACAGTATATCACAGTTTCTGTCCGAACGCAAGATTTTTTTCCGTAAAAACGAGGAAAACGGAAAGAGACCGCCGCGCTTCCGCGTGACGGTCCCCGGGACGTTATTGATCCGGATCAGGGTTTTACGGTATCCTCGAACTTGTCACCGATCGCGAGGCGGGTGTAGATCGTCACCTTCGCCCCGTCCGACGCCTCGTAGGAGATGCCGTTATAGCGCATCAGGTTGATCGCGGTGTAGTCGCCGCCCTCAATGACCTGCTGTGCTGACCGGTCACCGATATTGTCGGTGCCCATGTTGACGACCAACGTCCCCTTGCTGTCTGTCGCACGGATCATGTGCGCGACGCCGTAGGAGAAGACGCTCCAGATCCGCTCGTTTTCGGCGTTGACCACCTCGAACGTCGTGTTATGGATGCGCGCGACGTAGTTCGGGTCCATATCCGGCACGTCGTTGTAATGACCGGTATAGCCGAGACGCATACGGATCGTGGCGTTATGGAGGAAGCCGGTCACCGTGCCGTTCTTCCCGCCGACGCGGACGTCGTTCAGGTAGCAGTAGGAGGTCAGCTTCTTGATCAGGTGGTTATCACAGCCCGCGAAGTCGATGCCGCGTCCGCCGCCGGTCACGCAGCAGTTGACGCAGTAGACGTCGGCGCCCGTACCGCGGACGGTATAGGCGGCTTCCCCCTCGGCGGGGCCGGGCGGATCATAGATGGAGCGGGTGCCGTTCCCGCCGGGGGGGGGGGAGAGGGGGGCGGGGGCGGCCGCCTCTTCGTC
>JAZLIW010000147.1:0-21240 GCA_045617585.1 Eubacteriales bacterium | reverse complement strand
CGAAAAGGGCAGAATGAACCTCTCCCGCAAGGATGCGCTTCCCCGTCCCGAGGGCGCTCCCGAGGGCGACACCATCGTCCGTCCCCGCCGTCCGTTCAACAAGGATAAGAACATCTGATTCAATTCGTCCCGCGCTCCGCTCCGGCGGAGTACGGGACGTTTGTTTATTAAAAAGAAAAAAGGAGTCACACCGTGAAACGAATCATCTCCGTCCTTCTCCTGCTCTGCGTCCTCTGCTCCCTCGCTTCCTGCGGCGGGAAGACCGACAAAAAGGATTTCACCCGCGGCACCGTCACGGAAAACGTCTATACCTCCGATTTCTGCGGTCTCACCTTCACTGCCCCCGCAGGCTGGCAGTTCTACTCCGACGAAGAGATCGCCGCGCTGATGAACGTCACCGCCGACCAGTTGTCTGATGAAAAAATGAAAGACGCGATGTTCGAGACCGTCATCGACTTTTACGCGTACGACGAAACGACCGGCAACAACGTCAACGCCACCTTTGAGAACCTGAACGTTACCCAGCGCCTCACGGTCACCGACGACGCCTACGTGCTTCAGTTCACGAACGTCCTCGTCGGTCAGTACGAGTCCCTCGGCTTCACCGTGGAAACGGAGGACAAGGGAACGGTCAGGCTCGGCGGGACCGAATACCGCAAGCTTGAGATCGTGCTGAACGGCGGAGCGCTGCGGCAGGGTGCCTACATCCGCCGCTTCGGCTCGCAGTATCTCGCGATCGCGGTCAGCGTGTTCGACGGGACGCCGCTCAGCGAACTGGAAAAAGCGTTCTCCTGAAATCTTTCCCGAACATAAAACGCCTTGCCGGAAGGGGAGCCGTTTCCCTTTCCGGCAAGGCGTTTTTCGTTCTGCGGTATTATTCTTCGGTCAGCGGATAGGTATATCCGTCAACGATCACGTATCCGTCGTGCCATTCCACGGAATAATCCTCGTAGAACCATTCGACGTGCTTCTTTTCTTCGTTCGCCAGTCTGCGGATAAACAGCGGGTCGACCCGCTCGTACACGTCGCCGCCGCAGACGATCAGGAACTGATAACTGCAGATCACGATCTCACGTTCCCCGTCCGGCGAGCTTTCCGTATAAAACGTTCTGTCCGCGGTCAGCCCCGCAAGCGAGAGCACGACGGCGAACAGAGAGAAGGCGATCACCGCGCCGGTCAGGATCCGGAGCGGCTTTTTCGCCTTTTTCCCGATGCAGAGGAAAAGCGCTAAGACGGCGCCGCCCAGTACGCCGAGCCAGAGCACGAGGAAGGGCGATATCCGATAGGAATTGACCGTTCCGTTCACGAAAAACGTAACGCCCGCCGCCTTCTGTACAACGGTCACCGTCAGCCCGAGAAGCGCGGTCAGCGCAAAAACGGCAAGTCCCGCGGCGCATCCGATCTTTGCCGCTTTCGTCATTCTTTTCCCTGTCCTTTTTTCTTTTCTGCGCTCCCCGCGGCGAGGAAGGCGATCAGGAGGATCATCAGGCTGATCAGCAGGATCAGTCCGGCGGGGACGGCGTACTCCTCCACGTAGTCGATCGCGTAGGGCTCGGTCACCGCTTCCGTCGTCACCTTCGGGTCTGCCGTCTCCTCCTCCGTCAGGGAGGGATCGAGAGTCACCCGCGGTGCGCGCGTGTCGGCAAAATCGCCGATCTCGCTGACGTCCGGGAAATACACGTCGTCCGCGGCGGTCTTCAGCCCAGGGAGCAGGAGGACCGGGAACGCGAGCAGCAGAACGAGGGAAAGAAGGCATACGGTCCGCCCGGGGCGGATACCGGAACGCATCCCGTTCCGGGAACGGTCACGTTTCATCGGCAGGTCCCTCCTTTTTCCGGGCGGCGTGAACGACCGGGAGCTCCCCGAGGACGATCGCCGCCGTGCAGAGCAGGATCAGGTTGAGCGCCGCGCCGTCGATCAGCAGGAAGCGTTCGAGCACCGGCTCGATCTCGAACCGGCGGCAGACGATCGCAGCGGGCAGCAGCGTCGAGGAGAGCAGCCCCGCGGCAAAGGCGGGGGCGCGCGGGATCAGCTCGCCCGCGGAATGATAGAGCGCGGGGAGCGAGAGGTTCAGGAAGAAGATCGCAGCGGCGGTCGCCGGGAGCGAATCCGGCATGGTGAGAAGCAGATACGCGGAGGCGGGCAGCGTGGTCAGGGAGACCGTGACCGGCCCGACGAAATCGGTGAGATAACCGCCGAAGAATCTGCCCGCGATCAGCGCAAGGCTGAGGAGAACGATCTCCTTCTTTCCCGCACTGAGGGCGATATCCACCTTGTCCCCGAGGAAGGAGCGTAAGAACATCGCGACGGTAAGGGCGGCAAGCAGCGCGGCGGCGAGCACCGGCGCGGTCTTTTTCGTTTTCCGTTCCTCCTCGTTCCGCTCCGCGATCATTTCCCCGTATTCGCGGCAGCGGTCATCGCGGGAGGCGACGAACATGGCAAGCGGGATGAAATAATAGACGAAGGTCGGCTTCAGCAGCACGATCGCGGTCCCGATCGCACCCGTGGAGAGGAAGATGCCGATATCCCGCGCGCGATGCGCCGAGCGCCGGAGGATCGACCCCTCCGCCGCGGAACGGAAAAGGGAGAACCCGATCCCGGCGAAGCAGACCTTGATCTTCAGCCCGAGGGCATACGGCACCACCCGTGTGAAGCGGCTCGGGAACAGAAGCCCGCAGAAGACCAGCAGGACGCCGGTCTGTACGTACAGATGCTTGTTCGACACGAGATCGGTGAGGATCCCGGTCAGGGGACGGAGCGCGAACGCCAGCACCTCGTATAGCAGGAGGTAGTGGAGGAACTCCCATCCCATCAGACGCGGCTGGATCATATATCGGAGGATCCCGAACGCCGTCCCTTCAAGGAGCGCGTTCAGGATCGAATACGTCGTCAGCGTATCGCCGTTTGACTTTTCAATCATTGGCAAAGGACTGTCCTTTCTTTTCGGTTCCCTTCTATTATACGGTCTTTCCCCGCCTTTGTCAAGAAGGAACGGACGGAAAAACGTCCCGACAGACCTTGTAAATCTATCGGGGGCGTTTTGACCGGAGATCACGGGATACGGATCATCTGGTTTCCTTTTTCTTTTCGCGGATCTCTTCCAGCGCTTCGGCGAGGAACTGCGCGGGCTCCATCGAGCCGAGCTCGACGCCCTTTCTGGAGCGGACGGAGACCGTGCCGTTCTCCATTTCCTTATCGCCGATGACCAGCATATACGGGATCTTCTGGAGCTGTGCTTCTCTGATCTTGTAGCCGATCTTTTCGTTTCTGCCGTCGACCTCAACGCGCATACCGTTCGCCGTCATGGTTTCGGCGATCTTCTTCGCGTAGTCGCAGTGCTCGTCGCCGATCGGGAGCAGCTTGACCTGCACGGGGGACAGCCACATCGGCATCGCGCCGGCGTAGGTCTCGATCAGGTAAGCAAGCGTCCGCTCGTAGCAGCCGAGCGAGGTACGGTGGATGATATAGGGCAGTTTCTTTTCGCCGTCGCGGTCGGTGTAGTACATCCCGAAGCGCTCGGCGAGCAGCATATCGATCTGGATCGTGACGAGGGTGTCTTCCTTGCCGTAAACGTTCTTGTACTGAACGTCGAGCTTCGGTCCGTAGAACGCCGCCTCGTCGATCCCGACGGTGTACTCGACGCCGAGGTCGTCAAGGATCTGCGCCATCGTCGCCTGCGCGGTCTCCCACTGCTCCTTCGTACCCTCGTACTTGTTGTTCGGGTTGGCGGGATCCCACTGGGAGAAGCGGAAGGTGCACTTGTCAAGCAGACCGACGGTGCCGAGGAAGTATTTCGCAAGTTCGAGGCAGCCCTTGAACTCTTCCTCGAGCTGATCGGGACGGAGAACGTAGTGACCCTCGGAGATCGTGAACTGACGGACGCGGATCAGACCGTGCATCTCACCGCTGTCCTCGTTGCGGAACAGCGTGGACGTCTCGGTCAGGCGCATCGGCAGATCGCGGTAGGAGCGGGGCTTGTTCAGATAGACCTGATACTGGAAGGGGCAGGTCATCGGACGGAGCGCAAAGCATTCCTTCGTCTCGTCGTAGGGATCGCCGAGAATGAACATCCCGTCGAGATAGTGATCCCAGTGACCGGAGATCTTGTACAGCTCGCGCTTCGCCATGAGAGGCGTCTTGGTCAGGATGCAGCCCTTGGACTGCTCCACGTCCTCGACCCATCTCTGCAGCAGCTGGACGACGCGGGTGCCCTTCGGCAGCAGGATCGGCAGACCCTGCCCGATGCAGTCGACCGTCGTGAAATATTCCAGTTCTCTGCCGAGCTTGTTGTGGTCGCGCTTCTTCGCTTCCTCCTGCTCGGCAAGGAACGCGTTCAGTTCGTCCTTGGTCGGGAACGCCACGCCGTAAACACGCTGGAGCATCTTGTTTTTGGAATTGCCCTCCCAGTAAGCGCCGGTGCACTGCGTCAGCCTGAACGCCTTGATCGCGCCGGTGGAGTGGAGGTGCGGGCCCGCGCAGAGGTCGGTGAATTCGCCCTGCCGGTAGAGGGAGATCTCCTCGCCCTCAGGGATGCGGTCGATCAGAAGCACCTTATAGGGCTCGTTCTTCTCCTCCATCAGCTTCTTCGCCTCGTCACGGGAGAGCAGGAAGCGCTCGAGGATCAGGTTTTCCTTGACGATCTTCTTCATTTCCCCTTCGATCTTCGTCAGGATCTCGGGCGTGAAGGCGACGTCGCTGTCGATGTCGTAGTAGAAGCCGCTGTCAATGGCGGGACCGATGGTCAGCTTTGCCTCGGGATAGAGGCGCTTGACCGCCTGCGCCAGAACGTGGGAAGCGGTGTGCCAGAAGACGTGCTTTCCGCCCTTGTCGGCGAAGGTCAGCGCGCGGACCTCGGTATTCTCCTCCACCTCGTGGGAAAGCTCGACGGTCTCTCCGTTCACCTCTGCCGCCAGCACTTCTCTCGTCATAAGACCGGCGTCCTTCAGAATTTCGTATGCGGTTTTCATTCAGATATCCTCCTTTTCATAAAAAAGCCCCGGACAGATCCAATTCTGTCCGGGGTACTGATTGACGTTCCTTCAATCGGCACGGTTCCACCCGAGCGTTTCACTCATTGATTCGGTTTTGCGGGGGAAGGAAACGGCTGGTACCCGGATGCCGCTCTGCCGCGCCGCTCTCAGCCGATGGCGTGCGCTCTCTTTCTGCCGCGTTTCATCCGGACGTGGTCCGTACCTGTAATGATATGATATCATATCACTTCCCTGTTTTTTTGTCAAGGGCTTTTTCAAAAAAAGCAGGCTCGGACGTCATTTTATTCCCGTTTTTATTCCCCGAGGACCCTGCGGAAGAGATCGGTCATCAGACGGTCGCGCCAGATATGCGTCACGTACAGACAGTATCTTCCGTCTCCTTCGTGATAGGTCGCGTCGGCAGTCGGCATCATGCAGCGGCGCGGCGAAGCGATCATATACCTCCCGTCCGGGTCAAGGAGCCATGCGGCGGCGGTCACGTCCCAGATCACGCGGCTCCACGCCTGCCCTCCGGCATACGAATCCGCCTCTTCAATCGCGGCAGAGGCAAGATGCTCCGCGAGCGGATTCTTCCCGGAAAGCCAGTATTCCAATTCGGGCTTGCACGTCGTGAACGCCGAGACGACGCCCATGCAGGGGAGCTGCACGAAGGGCGCATTGCAGGAAAACAGGACGCGGGAGGCGTGAAGGTCCTGCCACAGATTGAATTCCTTCGCGTTCGCGTGATCCCAGTGGTACGCGTTGCCGATCAGGGAGACCAGCACGATCTTTTCCGCGATCTCCGGCGCCATGAGCAGGGCGGAGGCAACGTTGGTCACGCAGCCGATCGTCACGACGTAAAGCGGATCGTCCGCGGTGTATTCCGAGGCGATCGCGATCAGAGCGCGTGCCGCCTCCGATTCCACGGGCGTATCGGCAGCGGGAAGATAGGAACGGCTGCCGCGGAAAACGGGAACGTCGTCCCGCGTTTTGCCGCAAAGCGCGAGCAGGCGCAGGATCTCGTCGTAGCTCTTTTCCATCCCGTCCTCGGGAGAGGAGGAACGGCTGTTGAAGAACGGCGCGGCGTAGATCTGCCGCAGGTTTACTTTTTCGGGACATTTCAGCAGCAGCGCGATGGCAAACTGATCGTCGATCTCGTTGTACGCGTCGGTATCAAGGACGGCGTCCACCCGTCCCGCCGGTCTTTTCGGTACTCTTTCAAGGGTCGTCGGCATCGTTTTCTCCTGTTCCGGATCCGATTCTTCCCTTTTCGGGAAGGTACTCCGGTCCCCTTTATCATACAATGATTTCTTTTTTCTGTCAAGCCTCCGGGACGTTTTTCGTATCAAGGTCATTTCGTTTTTCCGGTGATTTTTTACGACCGCGCCGTTTCCGGACAAATTCCCTGAAATCGCCGCTTGCATCCTGCGCCGATCGGTGCTATAATGAGAATATCAACGACATACGGAGGATATCATCATGCTTCGCTTCAAACGTCTCCTCGCGCTTTCCCTCGCGCTTCTGACCCTCGGCACCGCCGCCTCCTGCCATAAGACCGACCCCGTTCCCCATCCGGGAACGGATGCGGAAACGGATCCCGGGGAAACGCCCCCCGCCGGGACCGAACCGGAAACGGAGCCCGAGAATCCGCGCTTCGTCTACGAGCACGTCGTCATCATCGGCATCGACGGCGCCGGGAGCTTCCACAAGGACTGCGACACGCCGAATATCGACGCGATCTTCCTGGAAAACGGCGCGTGGTCGGACTGCTGCCGTGCCGCCACGCCCTCCATCAGCGCCCAGTGCTGGGGCTCGATGATGACCGGGGTCAAGCCCTACGTCCACAAGCTGACCAACGACACGGTCGGTTCGGCCGCCTATCATAACGACGACTATCCCACCTTCTTCCGCCTCGTCCGTTCCGACCATCCGGACGCGGAGCTCGGCTCCTTCTGCAACTGGTACCCGATCAGCGAAGGCATCGTCGAGCGGGACCTCGGCGTCACCAAGGAACGCGGGGAGGACGACGTCCTGACCGACAAGATCACCGCCTATATCAAGGAGAAGAAGCCCGAGCTGCTCTTCATCCAGTTCGACTCGGTCGACCACGCGGGCCACGCCTCTAAGTTCGGCTCCCCCGCCCACCTGAAATCCATTGAGACGGTCGACGGCTACGTCGGGCAGATCCGCGACGCGATCCGGGAGGCGGGCATCCTCGACGACACGCTGCTGATCGTCATCGCCGACCACGGCGGGCTGGAATATTCGCACGGCGGCGCCTCCGACGCGGAGATGAACACCCTCTTCGCCGCCGTCGGAAAATCGGTCAACCCGACCGGCGATCTGACCGTCACGGGCCGCGACCTCGCCGCGATCGTCTGCTATGCGCTCGACGTGCCGGGGAACGACAAATGGGATTCGTATCTCCCGCAGAACCTCTTCCTCGACAACATGACCCCGCCCGCGCGTCCCTCCGACGTCCTCAAAGAGCACGAGCCGACCGCCACCCCTGCCGAAGGGACCGCGGACGCGCTCGCCAACTTCATCGATACCGCGCATCTGCGCGCCGGGCTCTTCTTTGACGACGGGCTCGAGGGATACGTCGGCACCGAGAACGTGAAGACGGTCGGCAAGGTGTACTACCCCGAGGGCTTCTACGGCAGTTCCCTCCGCGTCTCCTCCGAGGGTTACCTCTCCTTCCCCGATATGAAGTTCGGCACGGACAGCTTCACCGTCAGCTTCTGGCTCAAGGTGGACGAGGGCGTCGGCGGGGATCCCGCGGTCTTCTCCAACAAGAACTGGGACTACGGCTTCAACAAGGGCTTCGTCTACTGCTATAACGGCGCATCCAAGTTCAACGTCGGCAACGGCTCTTCCCTGCGCGACGACTTCGATTACGGTGAGCCCGACGACTTTACCCGGTGGAACCATATCTCGCTGGTCGCGGACCGGGACGAGGGCACCGTCCGCGTCTACGCGAACTTCGAGGAGATCTCCTGCGACACGCTCGATTCCGGCTTCGACCTCGTCTCCTTCGATTCCGGGATGCCGCTGAACTTCGGTCAGGACGGCACCGGACGCTATTCCTGCCCGATCGCCGCCCAGTTCGACGATATCCTGATCTTCGATACCGCGCTTTCCGCCGACGAGATCACCCGCCTCGGACAGTATTATCTGAAATAATGCCTTTCAGGCTGCCCTGCACGGCGCCAAAACCCGAACCGCCAAAGATGCCGGCGTGCTTGCCGGCATCTTTGGCATGAAAAAAATAAATTTCTTTTCAAAACCCCTTGACATTTCCCCGTCCCCGTGCTATAATGTTACCCGTCGAGCGCGAGTGGCGGAACTGGCGGACGCGCACGGTTGAGGGGCGTGGGGTTGACTCCATACGAGTTCAAGTCTCGTCTCGCGCACCACGAAAAAAGCAAGTCAAAAGACTTGCTTTTTTCATTTTCATATTTGCGCAGCAAATATATCGTGCCGGGCGCAGTCCGGTATATCATATCGCCGTCAGGCGATATATCATTTCCATATAGACAAACTCCCCAAAATAAGTTATAATAGAAAAAAAGCCCCGTTCACACGGGGGGAAGGGATCCCGGAATGAAACCTTACGATCAAAAGACTGCCGACCTGCGCTTTGCGCTGCCCGCAGGGGCGTTCGATCTGCGCGACTTGCTTTCTCCCGCGTCGGAGAAGCTGCGCGCCGTCCAGCTGCTGGACGCTTCGCTGTGGAAGAAGCTCGCGGGGCTGTTCGGTACCCCGGGCATCGACGACGCCGACCACGGCTGGCGGTGCGAATACTGGGGCAAGATGATGCGCGGCGCCTGCTTTCTGTACGCCTGCGCGCCGGAGCCGGACGACGAACTGTACGGAGTCCTTGAGGAGACCGTAAAGGACCTGCTGACGAAGCAGGATCCGCTCGGCCGCTTCTCGACCTACTCGGCGGAATGCGAGTACCACGGCTGGGACCTCTGGGGCAGGAAATACGTGATGCTCGGTCTGCACTATTTTCTGGATATCTGCCGCGATCCGCTCCTCTCCGACCGGATCGTCACGGCTCTGAAGGCGCACGCGGATCAGATCCTCGCCCATATCGGCAGAGAGGAGGGCAAAAAGGTCCTCCCCGCCTGCACCGACCACTGGGACGGCCTCAACAGCTGCTCGATCCTCGAGCCGTTCGTCTTCCTCTACCGCCGCACCGGGGAAAAGCGCTACCTCGACTTCTGCGAATATATCGTTTCCTTCGGCGGCACCCTGCACGAAAACCTCTTCGACACCGCGTTCCTCGACGAAAAAGAGGTACACCGGTTTTACGCGAACAAGGCGTACGAGATGATCTCCTGCTTCGACGGTCTCGCCGAATACGCGAAGGTGACCGGGGACGCCCGCTTCCGTGAGACGGTGATCCGCTTCGGCACCCGGGTCCTCCGGGAGGAGGCGACGGTCATCGGCTGCCTCGGCTGTCACTTCGAGCAGTTCGATCACGCCGCCGTCACACAGACCGACGCGTCGGTCACGACAGTGATGCAGGAGACCTGCGTGACCGTGACGTGGATGAAATTTCTGTGGCAGCTCTGGCGCATGACCGGGGACGCAAAATTCATGGACGCCTTCGAGCGGTCGGCGTACAACGCGATGGCGGCGGCGATCCGGACGGACGCTGATCCGGGCATGAGCGGAAAAGAGAACGGCGGCGTCCCGCTGCCGATCCACAGCTATAACCCGCTGCGCCACGCGGTCCGCTGGAAGGAGATCGGCGGCTGCAAGAAGATCAATGAGGAATCGGTCTACGGCTGCTGCGTCTGCATTTCCGCCGCGGGCTTCGCGCTCGACACGATCGCAGCCGCGGGCACCGACCGGGATGGGACGCTCTATCTCAATCTCTACCGGAACGGCACGGTCCGCACGGAAACCGCAGCGGTCACCCTGACCACCGATTATCCCGCCTCCGGGGAGATCACGGTCGGCATCCGGAGCGAAAAAAGCGGCACCGTTGCCCTGCGCGTGCCCGGCTGGGCGGATTTCTTCCGCGTCACGGGCGCGGACGCCGTGATCCGGGACGGGTACGCCTTTGTCCGGTACGCTGGCGACCTCGCGTTCACCGTCGGGATCGGGATGCCCGTCCGCTTTCTGACCCCGTCGGACGCCGCGGGGATCCCGGTTCCGGCCGACGACTATCTTGCCGTCCTGCGCGGTCCGCTCGTCTTCGCCCTCGACGAAACCGATGAAAACGAGCCGGTCCTTCCCCTCGATCCCGCCGCGCCCGCGGAATTCGCGGCATGTGAGCCGGGAAAGCCGTTCCGCTATACCCTGACGGTCGGCTGCGCCGACGGGCGGCGGGTGACCCTCGCCGATTACGCGAGCGCCGGGCAGGAGGAAGGGCACCGCGTCTGCGCGTGGATCCGCACCCGGGCAAAATGACCGCCCCTCCCGCATTTGCAAACTATTTATGTATAAACGGAAAAGAAAAACGCAAACGGTAGACACGGCGGAAAAAGGATAGTATAATAGAAGGATAATATATCAGTATTTCCGAAAAATGAAGCGGACGGGAGGGATACGGTTGTTCGGATACGTGGTGCCCGCGGTACCGGAGCTGAAGGTCAAAGAGCACACGCTGTACCGCGCCGTCTACTGCGGCCTCTGCCATACGATGGGCAAGACCGTCGGTTCCCTCTCCCGCCTCTCCCTGAGCTACGACTTCGTGTTCCTCGCGCTGGTCCGGCTGGCGCTGACGGGGGAGGCCGCCTCGTTTTCCGACGCACGCTGCCTCGCCCACCCCTTCCGCAAACGGCAGCGCATGGACCCGAACGAAGCGCTGACCTACGCCGCCCGCGCGGCTGCGCTCCTCACTTATCATAAGCTGAAGGACGACGTCGCGGACGAATCCTTCTTCTCCTCCCTTCCCTCCCGCCTCCTCCTTCCCGCGGCGTCGGGCATGAGGAAGCGCGCCGCCCTCCCGGCGCTGGACGGGGAGATCGGGAAGAAGCTCGCGGCGCTGACCGAAGCGGAAAAAGCGGAGACCGCCTCCGCCGACCTTCCCGCTTCCCTCTTCGGCGAGCTGCTCGGCACCGTCTTTGCCGACGGGCTGGACGGGGAAAACGCGCGGATCGCCCGCGAGATCGGCTATCATACCGGAAAATGGATCTATCTCACCGACGCCGCCGACGACCGCGAAAAGGACGGGAAGCGGCACCGGTACAACCCGCTGAACCTCGCCTCCCCGCCGGATGACGGGACGGCATCCGATCTCCCGGAGGAACGGCTGAACGTCGCCCTGCGGATGGAGCTGCACGCGGCGTCCCTTGCCGCGGAGCTGATCGGCTGGCAGGACCGCGGGATCGAGGCGCTGGTCAAAAATATCCTCTATCTCGGAATGCCGGAAAAAGCGGCGCAGGTGCTCTTCCCGAAGAAAAAGGCGGAGCAGGAAAGGAAACCGAAGCAGGAATGAACGACCCCTATAAGGTCCTCGGCGTCTCACAGGACGCCACCGAGGATGAGATCAAAAAAGCGTACCGCGACCTTGCCCGGAAATACCATCCCGACAACTACGCGGACAGTCCCCTCGCCGATCTCTGCGAGGAAAAGATGAAAGAGATCAACGAGGCGTACGACCGGATCCGGAAGGAACGTGCCGAGGGCACGAAACGGACGGAGGAGGCCCGCACGGCTTCCTCGTCCGCCGGGAGCGGGATCTTTTACCAGATCCGCGTGCTGATCTCGGGAGGACAGTATTCCCGCGCGGAGATCATGCTCGATTCGATCGCCGAGGCCGATCGGGGCGCGGAATGGAACTTCCTCAAAGGCATGGTCCTGTACCGGCGCGGCTGGTTCTACGACGCGCAGAAATACTACGAGACCGCCTGCTATATGGACCCCTCCAACATGGAATACCGCGCGGCGCTGAACAGCCTCCGTTCCTCCGCTTCCGCCTTCGGCAGCGGGTACCGCACCGCGACGACCGGGAACGAATGCTCGGGCTGTGACCTCTGCTCCGGCCTTCTCTGCGCGGACTGCTGCTGCGAATGTCTCGGAGCGGACTGTATCCGCTGCTGCTGACCGGATCATATCAAAGGAGAATCTTATGGCCATCAAAAAACGTTCCGATTCCGTCAAGCGGCTGACGCTCTCCTCGATCCTCACCGCCTTCGGCGTCATCATCCTGACCATAGGCGTCGCGATCGGACCGACCGACCTGACCGCGGTCATGCTCGCGTCGTTCATCATTTATTTTGCCTTCATCGAGCTGCACGGCTGGTATCCGTGGATGATCTACGCCGCCACCTCGATCCTCACCGCCATTCTGTTCCCCGGCGACGGCGTCGCCCTGCTGACCTACATCCTGTTCGGCGGGATCTATCCCATCCTGAAGGCGGCGTTCGAGAAGATCCACCCCGCCCTCGGCTGGCTCGTCAAGCTTTCGTATTTCAATACCGCGCTCTCGCTGATCATCCTCGGTTCTCTGTATCTCTTCCACGCAAGCACCGACGACATCGGCTTCACCTGGATCGTTTACCTCATCGGCAACGCGATCTTCGTGCTGTACGATATCTGCATGACGCGGCTGATCCTGCTTTATCTCGTCCGTCTGCGCGACCGTCTCGGCATCAAAAAGTTCTTTGATTCGTGACCTCCCCTTGACAAATCGGGAAAAAGGGATTACAATAGAGGATAGGATGCGAAAGAAGCGTCTTTTTCCCATTTTCATCTGAAATACCATCCATTCCGAAGAAAACGGAGCGTTCATTATATGGTCAAAAGTATGACCGCCTACGGCAGAGCCACGGGCACTGCCGACGGGCGCAGTTATCTCGTTGAAATGAAGTCGGTCAACAACCGCTATCTCGACGTCACCGTCAAGCTTCCCCGTTCCTACGGCTATCTCGAGGAGCGGGTCAAGAACGCCGTGACCGCCGGCGGGATCAGCCGCGGGAAGATGGAGATCTTCATCGGGATCGACGTGACCGAGGGGACCGGCACCGCCGCCCTCGACCCCGCCTACGCCGAGAGCTATCTCCGCGCCCTGTACGAGCTGCGCGACCGCTTCGGTCTGAAGGACGATATCACGGTCATGAGCGTCGCGGCGAACCGCGATCTCTTCACCGTTTCGCATCCCGAGGAGGACGCGGAAAAGGTCTGGGAAGGGCTGAAGCCCGTCTTTGACGAGGCGCTCGCCGCGTTCATCGCGGCAAGAGAGGCCGAAGGGGAAAACCTCCGTGCCGACCTCATGAAGAAGAAGGAAAAGGTCAGAGAGCTTGCGGCAAGGATCCGCCTCCTCTCCGAGACGAATACCGAGGCATACCGCTCCAGACTGGAAGCAAGGCTCCGCCAGACACTGGGCACGCTGGATCTGGTCCTCGACGAGGGCAGGATCCTGACCGAATGCGCCATCTTCGCGGATAAGATCGCCGTGGATGAGGAAATGGTCCGTCTCGACAGCCATTTCAAGGCGTTCGACGAGACGATGTCCTCGGATGAGCCCGCGGGCAGACGCCTCGACTTCCTCCTGCAGGAGATGAACCGCGAGATCAACACGACGGGCTCCAAATCCGGCGACGCCGGGATCGCGAAACTGGTCGTGGACGCCAAATGCGAGCTGGAAAAGATCCGCGAGCAGATCCAGAATATCGAATGACCCCGAACGCCGGACGCGCTGACGTCCGGGCGGCAGGCGGGACCTGAAGGGCTCCCGCGGGAAAGGCTTTGTATGAAATTTATCAATATCGGCTTCGGCAACATGGTCGCGTCCAATCGCATCGTCACGCTCGTCAGCCCCGATTCCGCCCCGATCAAGCGTCTGATCCAGGACGCGAAGGACGAGGGCAGGGTCATCGACGTGACCTGCGGCCGCAGAACGCGTGCCGTGATCGTGACGGACAGCGACCACATCATCCTGTCCGCGGTCCAGACGGAGACCATCTCCAACCGCCTGAACGGTGACACCGCCGACACGGAGGAAGAGGAAGAGGAAGAAGGAGAATGATCTCCGGTTCCGGTATGGAATACGGAATAGGATTATGGAAAATGAAGGAATGCTGATCGTCATTTCCGGCTGCTCCGGCGTCGGAAAAGGGACGGTCGTCAGTGAACTGTTCCGGAAGAGCGATGACCTCGCTTTTTCCGTCTCGGCAACGACCCGTGCGCCCCGCCCCGGCGAGGTCGACGGCGTCAATTACCACTTCGTCCCGAAAGAGGAATTCGAGCGGATGCTGGAGCAGGGAGAGATCCTCGAGCACACCCGTTACAGCGGCAACTACTACGGCACGCCGCGCAGCGAGCTGGATAAAATGAAGGCAGGCAAGAACCTGATCCTCGAGATCGAACTGGAGGGCGCAACCAATATAAGGCGGCTGGTCCCCGACGCGATCCTGATCGTCATCGCCCCGCCGAGCCTCGCGGTGCTGGAGGACCGCCTCCGTTCCCGCGGGACCAATACCGAGGAGGACATCGCCCGCAGGATGACTCAGACCGCCGTCGAGCTCCGTCACATGGCGGACTACGATTACGTCGTCGTCAACGAGACCGGCTGCGCCGACCGTGCCGCGGACCGGATCCTCGCCATCCTCGAAGCGGAGCGCAGCCGCACGGCGCGGAACCGCGAACTGATCGCGGCGCTCACCGACCGATAAACACGATAATCAAAGTAAAAACAAGTCAACGACCGGAAAGGACGTTCTCCGTTCTTCCGGAGAACGAAGGAGAAGAATATGATCAACCCCACGCTTGAAGAACTGTCCGAAGGCGGGAAATACAACCGCTATATGCTCGTCATCGCCACCTCCAAATGCGCCCGTATCGTCACCGAAGAATACGTGGAGCAGAGAGAGCAGGCGGAGAGAGCCCTGCAGAGCAAGGACAACGACAAGACCCTTGCTTCCATGATCAAGAAAGAATACCGTGACGAGAAGGCGGTCCGCACCGCCATCAACCGTCTGTCCCGCGGGGAATATCACATCGCGGAAGAGACGGTCCCCGGCAGAAAAGCGGAGGATTGATCCCCCGCGTCGGGAGGGATCCAACGGAGAAAGCGGTGGACGTGCCATGAACGAAACGGTTGCCCGCGTATGGCTGCTGAACGCCCCCTTCCATATCGACCGTTTGTATGACTACTTTATTCCCGGAGAGCTTCGTGAAGCGGTGCGATCCGGGAGTTTTGTCGTTGTGCCCTTCGGCAGCGGGAACCGTAAGGAGCGTGCCGTCGTGCAGGAGCTCGCGGAAACGAGCGAGTACGCCGACCTCAAGCCGATCCTCTCCACGCTGAATGAAGCGCTGTGCCTGACGCCCGGAATGATGAAGCTCGCGGCGTTCATGCGCGACCATACCTACTGCACCTACGGAGACGCGGTCCGCACGATGCTCCCCGCCTCCTCGATCACGAAGATCGGCGAGGACCTGACCCTTATCCCGGGGAAGGAGGTCCCGTCCGACCTCACGGAGGCGGAGGCCTTCGTGATGAAAATGCTCGGTGGGAAGAAGAAAACGACCGAGGAGGAGCTGTTCTCCGCGCTCGGCGTCAGAACGCATCCCGCGGTCTCCTCCCTCGCCGCAAAAGGGCTGGTCCTGAGGACGCTCGCCCTCCACGACGCGAAAAGCAAACAGATCGAGACCATCTTCCCCGCCCTGCCCGAGGAGACGCTTGCCGACCTTCTGGAGAAGGGGCAGTTCCGCGGCAAAAAGCAGGCGCTCCTGATCCGCTCCCTGCTGGAGACCGGTCCCATGACGTGGGAGACGGTACGCGACGGTCTCTCCGTTCCGCGCACCACGCTGAACGATCTGACCGCGGCAGGCTATCTGCGCATCGAAAAGCGGACGTCCTACCGCGACCCCTACCACGGCAAGGGAAAGGGGAAGGAAACGCCCCCCGCGGTCGTTCTCTCCGAAGCGCAGGAGAACGCGCTGAACGCCATCCGCCCGCTGATCTGCGGGGAGCCGAGGGCGGCGCTGCTGCACGGCGTGACCGGCAGCGGCAAGACCAGCGTCATGAAAAAGGTCATCGACGAGGTGCTGGCAAAGGGAAAGAGCGTGATCCTGCTCGTCCCCGAGATCGGTCTGACCCCGCAGTCAGTGGATTATTTCCGCGGCTATTACGGGGACCGCATCGCCGTCGTCCACTCGATGCTCTCCGAAGGCGAGCGTTTCGACGCGTGGACGCGGATGAGGAACGGGGAGGCGGACCTCTGCATCGGCACCCGCTCCGCCGTGTTCGCTCCGTTTTCCAACCTCGGCGCGATCATCATCGACGAGGAGCAGGAGCACACCTATAAATCCGACCAGTCGCCGAAGTATCACGCCCGCGATATCGCGCGGTTCCGCTGCGCGGAGCAGGGCGCGCTGATGCTTCTCGCTTCCGCGACCCCCTCTCCCGAAAGCTACGAAAAAGCGCTCTCCGGCAAATATACGCTCGTCCCGCTGACCGAGCGTTACGGGGACGCGAAGCTGCCCGAGGCAGTCCTCGTCGACACCCGTCCCGACGCGAAGGAGGGGAACCTTTCCCCGATCGGCTCGGTGCTGCGCGCGGAACTGAAGGAGCGGCTGGAAAAGGGAGAACAGTCGGTCCTCTTCATCAACCGGCGCGGCTATCACAATTTTCTCTCCTGCCCGCTCTGCGGCGAGGCGGTCCTCTGTCCGCACTGCTCGGTCTCCCTGACCTATCATACGGTGAAGCGGCATTACCCGGAGGAGAACGGCGCCGTGCTGTGCTGTCACTGGTGCGGTTACCGCGCCCCGGTCCCTTCCTCCTGCCCGTCCTGCGGGTCCCCGAACCTGCGTCATATCGGCTACGGGACGCAGAAGGTCGAGGAGGAGCTGCACGCCCTCTTCCCCGAGGCGCGCGTCTGCCGCATGGACGCGGACACGACCTCGATGAAGTTCTCCGCCGACGAAATGCTGGAGCGCTTCCGCAGGGGCGAGGCAGATATCCTCGTCGGGACGCAGATGGTGACCAAGGGACATGACTTCCCGAACGTCACGCTGGTCGGCGTCCTCTCTGCCGACGCCTCGCTCTACCTTGACGACTTCCGCGCGGGAGAAAGGACCTTCTCTCTCATCACGCAGGTCATCGGCAGGGCGGGAAGAGGCGAAAAACCGGGCAAGGCGCTGATCCAGACCTCGAACCCGGAGCATCCGCTGCTCGCGCTCTCCTGCTCGCAGGATTACGAACGGTTTTTCCGGGAGGAGGAGGCGATGCGCCGCGCGCTCACGTTCCCGCCCTTCTGCGATATCGTCGTCTTTACCTTCTCCTCGACCTCGGAGCCGGAGCTGCTGAACGTCTGTACCTCCTTCCACAGCCGCATGACCGGGCTCACGCAGGGAGAATTCCGGGACGTTCCCCTCCAGATCTTCGGCCCGATGGAGGCGCCCGTCTACCGGGTCAACGATATCTGCCGGATGCGCATCCTCGTCAAATGCCGGACCCTGCAGCGCACCCGCCTTTTGTTCCACACCCTTCTTGCCGAATTCTCGGCGAAGACGGGAAAGAAAGTCACCGTTTCCGCGGACGTCAATCCGTCCGGGATCTGAATACCGATAGAATGGAGTTTCAAGATGGCAATTCTGAAAATCGTAAAAGAGGGCGATCCCATCCTCCGCAAAACGAGCCGACCTGTGGACGGGATCACGCCCCGGATCCTTACGCTGCTGGACGATATGAAGGACACCCTGCATAAAGCGAACGGCTGCGGCCTTGCCGCCGTTCAGGTCGGCGTCCTCCGCCGCATCGTTCTGGTCGAGACCGAGGAGGGCAAGCTCTACGAAATGATCAATCCCGAGATCGTCGCCTCCGAGGGCGAGCAGGAGGATCTGGAGGGCTGCCTCTCCATCCCCGACGTGTGGGGCATCACTCACCGCCCGATGTCAGTCACGGTCCGCTATACCGACCGGCACGGCAAGACCGTTACCGCCTCCGGGACCGAACTGACCGCGCGCGCCTTCTGCCACGAGCTGGACCATCTGGACGGGCATCTCTTCACCGACCGCGCCGTCCGCATCCTGACGAAGGAAGAACTTGCCGAGATGATGGAAGAGGACGACGAATGACAAAGATTCTCTTCTGCGGGACGCCCGAATTCGCGGAGACGATCCTTGCCGCCCTGCACGGGAACGGGTATCCCGTTTCCGCCGTGCTGACGCAGACCGACAAGCCCAAGGGACGCGGCAACAAGCTGACCCCGCCGCCCGTCAAGGTCTACGCCGAGGCGCACGGGATCCCGGTCTACCAGCCCGCGACGCTGAAAAACGGCGCGTTTGAGGAGACGATGGCAGAGATCGACCCCGATCTTGTGATCGTTGCCGCCTACGGCAAGATCCTGCCCCCCTCGTTCATCGCCTATCCGCGCTTCGGCTGCATCAACGTCCACGGCTCCCTTCTCCCGAAGTACCGCGGCGCGGCGCCGATCCAGCGCTGCCTGATTGACGGCGAGACCGTCACCGGCGTCACCGTCATGCGGATGGACGACGGGCTCGACACCGGGGATATGCTGAAAAAAGCGTCCACCCCGATCACGGAGGAGGACGACTTCGAGTCCCTTCACGACCGCATGGCATCCCTCGGTGCCGCGACTCTGCTCGAGGCCCTGCCCTCCATCCTCGACGGGACGATCGAAGCGGAAAAGCAGGACGATTCCCTCTCCTGCTACGCGAAAAAGATCGAAAAGGAGGATACCCTCCTCGATTTTTCCGCCTCCTCCCTCTCCCTCGCCCACAGGATCATGGGGCTTTCCCCCACGCCCTACGCGCTCTGCCTTCACAACGGCCAGCCGCTGAAGCTCGCCCGTGCCAAAGCGGGAATGGCTGAGGGCATTTACGGCCGTCCCGGTGAGATCCTCTCGCTGAAGGGCGGCGTCATCGAGGTCGCCTGCGGGCAGGGCACGCTGCTCGTCACCGAGCTGCTCCCCGCCGGAAAGAAGCGGATGCGCGCCCTCGACTATATCAACGGCAGAAAGATCGCGGTCGGCGACTTCTTCCTCTCTCCTTCTCCCGAACCCGATCCGTCCGCGGAAAGGGCGCTGCAATGATCACCCCGCGCGAGGGGGCGTGGCAGTCCCTGATCCGCTGCACGGAAGCGAAAAAATACGCCAACCTCGAGCTGGACGCCGCGATCCGGAAATACGGGTTCACCGGTCCGGACCGCGCGCTCTTCACCCGGCTCGTCTACGGCGTCATCGAGCGGAAGATCACGCTCGACTATTTTCTCTCCCTTCTGTCCTCAAAGCCGCCCGAAAAGCTGGACCTCCCCGTCCTGCTCCTGCTCGAGCTCGGCGCTTATCAGATCCTGTTTTCCGACGGGATCCCGGATCACGCCGCCGTCTCGGAGACCGTGGAGCTGTGCAAGCGCTCGCACTGGCGCAGCGCTTCCGGCTTCGTCAACGCCGTGCTGCGGAACCTGATCCGTCAGCGTGACGCGCTTCCTCTGCCCGAGGCAGGGACGGACACGTGGTACTCGGTCAGATACGCGGTCGCCCCGTGGATCGTGCGCGTCCTGCGCGAGGCGTACGGAGACGGGCGGGCGGAAAAAACGCTCGCCGCTTTTTTATCCGAGACGCCTCTCACCCTGCGCGTCAATACACTGCGCGTCGGGCGCGGCGAACTCCTTGCCGAACTGAAGGAAGCGGGGATCGAAGCGTATCCCGCGTCGGAAGCGGAGACCGGCGTCGTCCTTCCCTCTCCCGTTCCGGTCTCAGAGCTAATCTGCCTGAAGGAAGGACGCTGCTTCGTGCAGGACGAATCGAGCCAGCTCTGCGTCAGAGCGGTCGGCGCCCTGCCCGGTGAAACGGTGTACGATCTCTGTGCCTGCCCGGGCGGCAAGTCCTTCGGGCTCGCGATGGAAATGGAAAACAAGGGATATCTCCGTTCCTCCGATCTGCACGAGAGCAAATGCTCTCTCCTTTCCGCGGGCGCCGGACGCCTCGGGATTACCGTCCTTCACGCCGCGGCATCGGACGCGTCCGTCCCCGATCCCGCGCTCTTTGAGACCGCCGACCGCGTCCTGTGCGACGTCCCCTGCTCAGGGCTCGGCGTGATCGGTAAAAAGCCGGATTTACGGCACAAGGAGGAAGCGGAAGCCGCCCGCCTGCCTTCGGTCCAGAAAAAGATCCTTGCGACCGGAAGCAGGTACCTGAAGCCGGGCGGAACACTCGTCTACTCGACCTGCACGCTTGCCCCCGCCGAAAACCGCGGGGTCGTCGACCCGTTCCTTGCGGAAAATCCGGCGTTCACCCTGATTGAGGACCGCACGGTCTTCCCCTACGAAAGAAACTCGGACGGCTTTTACTACGCCGTCCTGAAAAAAGCGTGACCCTCTCATAACGACGAAAAGAAAAGGAGCAGCCCATGATACGCAACGAAAAAGCGCGGTCCGGTCTTCCGTTCCGCGTCCTGACGCTCACCCTCGCTTTGCTTCTGGCACTCGCACCTGCCCTCGTGCCGTTCTTCTCCGCGCTCCCCGTCTCCGCGGACGAGGACGACGAAGAGGATTCCTTCCTTCTCGACAACTGCGACAGACCGGTTTGGGCGGGCTGGGACAAAGCGCGTACCGTCCGCAAATGCACGACCGACAAAACTCAGGGTGCCGCCAGCACCGAGATCCTCATCAACAAGGGGGACGGTGCCTTTGTCATCGGCGCGAACTACACCCCGCTGGACGCGACCGGCGCGACCGCGCTCGTCATGGACCTGTACGTCTCGGATACCGAGATCTGGTACACGTCGAACTCCACCACCCTCGAGCTGACCTCAAGCGGCAAGTGCGACGTCGAGGAGACCTCGTGGGAGCTGCTCGATTACGACCTCGTCTCGGGCTGGAACCGCCTGGAGCTTCCCCTCGGGAACGGCGGCTGCAACCTTTCTCACGTCAACTATATGCGGATGTTCACCCTCTCGATCAACGTCAGTGAGGCGCTGATCCTGCGCTTCGACAACATCCATCTCGCGGTGATCGACTTCACGGCGGAAGAACCCGATTTCAAGCTCGGCACCGCCGATCCCGCACACGCCGTCCCGGTAAAAAAGAGCACGGAGCCGGCGGAGACCGAGCCCGCGGCCCCCGGGACCGATGAGCCGGAGCCTGCTTCCGACCGCACTGCGTCGAACACGGCGGCGATTGCCCTGATCGCGGTCGGCGCGGTCTTCGTCCTCGGCGGCGCCGTCCTGACCGTCCTGCACTACGACCGCAGACTCACGCTGACCCTGCTCTGCCTCGGCATTGCCGCCGCGGGCGCGGGCGCCGGGCTTCTCCTCGTCCTCCCGCCGCGCAGCTCTGCCGGGGAGCCGG
>JAZLIW010000146.1:0-2802 GCA_045617585.1 Eubacteriales bacterium | reverse complement strand
TAAAGGCGGGGCGAAGCACCACGGGATAACCGATTTCCTCGGCGGCCGCGCGGGCTTCTTCGATATTATAGGTGATTTTGGAGGGAATGTCGGGCTCGCCGATGCTCTCGCACATTTCCTTGAACAGCTCTCTGTCCTCGGCGCGCTCGATGCTGCGGGCGGGGGTGCCCAGCAGCTGCACGCGGCACTCCCGCAGGATGCCCTTTTTGTCCAGCTGCATGGCGAGGTTCAGACCCGTCTGTCCGCCGATGCCGGGAACGATGGCGTCCGGGCGCTCGTAGCGGATGATGCGGGCGATATACTCCAGCGTCAGCGGCTCCATATAGACCTTGTCCGCGATGGAGGTATCGGTCATGATCGTCGCGGGATTGGAGTTGCAGAGGACGACCTCGTAGCCCTCTTCCTTGAGGGCGAGGCACGCCTGCGTCCCCGCGTAGTCGAATTCCGCCGCCTGCCCGATGACGATCGGACCGGAGCCGATGATAAGGATCTTCTTGATGTCTGTTCTCTTTGCCATACCGTTATTCCTGTCTTTCTTTTGGCATTCAATAGATTACTTACTTATTTTTGCCAGACGATCCGCCCGTGATACACGGTCAGAAGGCTGATCCCCGTCAGGGTCAAACCGGCAAACGGCGTCGCGCGTCCCATCGAGAGGAAGGAGGCGGGGTCGACCGTGAAGCTGCCGTTCAGGTCCCAGACCGAAAAGCCGGGGGGATCCGTCACGCCGAAGCGGCGGCGGGGATTCACCGACATGAGCTCGGCAGCGCGCTCAAGCGTGATGACGCCGGGGAGGACGAGGTGCGTATAGACCGCCGGGAAGGAGGTCTCCAGCCCGACGACGCCGAAGGGACTTTCCCGCAGGCCCTTTGCCTTTTCCGCGGCGGAATGCGGCGCGTGGTCGGTGGAGATCATATCCACCGTTCCGTCCGCGATCCCTTCGATCAGCGCTTCGCGGTCTTCCCTGCCGCGCAGCGGCGGATTCATTTTATACCGTCCCTCGTCCGCGAGGTCTTCGTCGCAGAAAACAAGGTAGTGGGGCGCGGTCTCGCAGGTGACGTCCACGCCGCTCGCCTTTGCCTCCCGGATCAGGGCGACGCTCTCCTTTGCGGAAATATGGCAGACGTGGTACGGGCAGCCGGTCTCCGCGGCGAGCCGCAGGTCCCGCTCGATCATCCGCCACTCGCTCTCGGAGGAGATGCCGGGAAAGCCGTGCGACGCCGCGTATCCGCCCGCGTGGATCACGCCGCCGTGCAGCAGCGCGTTGACCTCGCAGTGTGCGGCGAGCACCTTTCCGGTCTCGCGGACGCGCGCCATCAGGTCGCGCATCATGCCCTCGTCCTGCACGCCCTTCCCGTCGTCCGAGAAGGCGAAGAGGCGTTTTTCCGCTTCCGCCATCGCCTCGAGTTCCGCTGCCTCCCTGCCCTTTTCCCCGACCGTCAGCGCGGCGTAGGGGAAGACGCCGATCACGGCGTCCCGGTCGATCGGCGCGGTCACCTCTTTCAGATGCGGGACCGTATCGGGCACCGGATCCAGATTCGGCATCGGCGCGACCCCGGTGAAGCCGCCGTGCGCGGCGGCAAGGGAGCCCGAACGGACCGTTTCCTTATAAGAAAAACCCGGCTCTCTGAAATGCACGTGTGCATCAAAGAAACCGGGGAGACAAACGTACGAGGGAGAATCGTAACGGGAAAGGACCTCCGCCGGAAGTGCGCGCACCTCCTCGGGCGAGACCCCTGCCGTGAGACGCATCTTCAGTTCGTTCCGGTCGCTTTTCATTCCCGTTCCCTCCGTATCCGCGTATTCGGATCAAAAAAAGCCCTGCCTCGGTCAGATCCCCGGCAAGACTCCGCACAAAATCCCCGCGGCAGAATGCTCTTCTCCGCAGGTCTCCTCTATGGCAGTCTTCCGGATCTCTCTGTATCCGCTTAAAGATCTGATTTCGATTTATTATAGCACCGGAGCGGGACGTTGTCAAGGGGGAATGCTTTGGCGAAATGACGATTTGACGGTATTTTTCCGCTTCGGTTTTGACGCGGCGGGAAAGAGCGCCGCGCCAACGGAAAACGAAAAGGGCAGCTGCGATCATGCAGCTGCCCCCTTCAAAGAAGGGATCGTGTATCGGGAACGGATCAGAACAGACCGGAGATACGGCCGTTGTCGTCGACGTCGATCTTCTCGGCGGCGGGGACCTTCGGCAGACCGGGCATGGTCATGATATCACCCGTCAGGACGACGACGAAGCCCGCGCCCGCGGAAACGCGGACGTTGCGGACGGTGACCTTGAAGCCCTCGGGCGCGCCGAGCTTGGCCGGATCGTCGGAGAAGGAATACTGGGTCTTTGCCATGCAGACGGGGATCTTGTCGTAACCGAGCGCGGTCAGACGGTCGATCTCCTTCTTCGCGGCGGGCGTGACGATGATGCCGTCGCCGCCGTAGATGCGCTTTGCGACCGCCTCGATCTTTTCCTCGATCGTGCCGTCCAGCTCGTAGGAGAAGGAGAAGTCGTTCTTCTGCTCGCAGAGGCGGACGACCTCTTCGGCGAGCGCCATACCGCCCTTGCCGCCGTCAGCCCAGACGGTGGAGAGACGGACGTTGACGCCGAGCTCACGGCACTTGGCGATCACGAGCTCGATCTCGGCGTCGGTATCGGTCGGGAAGCGGTTGACCGCGACGACGCAGGGGAGCTTGTAGACGTTCTTGATGTTGGAAACGTGACGGAGAAGGTTCGGCAGACCCTTTTCCAGCGCAGCGAGATCCTCGGTGCCGAGCTGCTTCTTGTCGAGGCCGCCGTGCATCTTG
>JAZLIW010000145.1:0-14639 GCA_045617585.1 Eubacteriales bacterium | reverse complement strand
GACCTCACATGCCTCCGTGCCCATACGGTTCTTCACGTGAAGCTCTTCCTCGACGGTGTGCAGATAGGTGTTCTTGTCCTGTCCCACGCCGATCAGCAGGATATAGCCGTCCTCACGCCCGAGCTGTCCCATACAGCCGGCGGGATCGCACATACTGCGGACGTCCTCGTCGTGTCGGATGAATTCCAGCGCTTTTTCTTTTTCACCGAAGACGGTGACGGAGTGCGTCGGATGCGCGGATCGGTATCCGAACGGACTTTGCGCGGCGATGCGGGGAAAGGTGCCGATGCAGGTGTGATCGGACCCGAGGTCCAGCGTCGGCGTGACGCGGGCAAATAAGTTGTCCCACGTATGCGTCGGAACGACGAGCAGACCGCCTTTCGCGGTGACGTATTCCGTCAACCGGACAAGCAGCCCTTCGGCCCTGCCTTCCGTTTCTCCGATCGCTTTCAGGGACGTGTGAACGGCGACCGGTCTGTCCTGCGGAACGCCGAGAAAAGATAACTGTCTGAATAGTTCTGTTCCGGTCAGCATAAGGTACCTCTTCCATCTATTTTATCAAGTATATCATATTCGCCCGCCCTTGTCAATCGGGTTCATCGGAACGCCTTGACAAAGGGGAGGCTTTGTGTTAGGATGAAGATACGAAACCGAAAGGGAAGGATACGATCCGCCGCGCGGGCGCATCGTCGGGATAAGAGCAAAATGAAACTGATCGCCCACAGAGGAGCCTCAAAAGAAAAGCAGGAAAACACGCTTGAAAGTCTGAGGCTCGGGGCAGACCTCGGCGCCGACGCGGTCGAATGCGACCCGAGAGTCACCGCGGACGGAAAGATCGTGCTGTTCCACGACGACGATCTGCGCCGTCTGGCGGGGGACCGAAGAAGGGTCAATACCCTGACCCTTCCCGAAATGAAAGAGGCAATGGAAAAACGGGGCCTGACGGTCACGACGCTGGACGACCTCGTCGAACACTACGGCAGGGAAACGCCCGTCCTTTTGGACCTGACGACGGGCGACGACGGAACGGGCGCGCCGCATCTGACCGGCGACGACGCGTTTTTTGCATGGCTGTCAGAAGTGCCCCTGACCTTCATCTGCGGCATCCACTCCGTGGAGGAAGCGGAAAGCGCGGCTAAATTCTTTCCGTCCGAAAGGATCCTTGCGTTTATGCCCGATATGGGCGTTTACGAGGCGTTTTACCGTGCGGGCGCCGGGATCATCCGGCTTTGGGAACATTGGCTGAACGACGTCAGCCCCGCCGACGTGAAAGAAAAATGTCCGGGTGCCGCCGTTTATATCATGTCCAACCGTCCGGGAACGGGCGCCGACGGAACGCCGGAGTCGGTACGGGACGCCGAAAAAGCGGGCGCGGACGGGGTCCTGCTGAACGATATCAGGATGGCGGTCACCGTGCTGAAAGAAAGCGGGACGGAATAACGCACACGTTTTTTCCATAAAAGAGCAAAGCAAAACGGAGCCTTCCCGGCCGGGGAAAACTCCGTTTTCTTTTCGCTGTGCGTCGTATCAGGTATTCAGATCGGTGACGATCCGGACCAGAAGATCGCTGATCTTTTCCATATCGTCGGCGGAGACGTACTCAAAGCGGGAATGGAAATTCTCGCCGCCGGTGCAGAGGTTGGGGCAGGGCAGTCCCATGTAGGAGAGGCGGGCACCGTCGGTCCCGCCGCGGATCGGCTGCACGGCAGGCTCGATCCCGAGCGCGAGCATCGCCGCCTTTGCACGGTCGATGATCTCCATGTGGTCGGCGAGCTGTTCCTTCATGTTGTAATAGGAATCCTTCACGGTCAGAAGAACGGTATCCTGCCCGTATTTTTCGTTGATCTTTGCGGCGGCAGCCACAAATCCCGCCTTCTTTTCCTCGAACTTCGCGCGGTCGTGGTCGCGGATGATGTAGTTCAGCACCGCGTGCTCGATCCCGCCCTCCATATCGCAGAGATGGTGGAAGCCTTCGTATCCCTCGGTCAGCGCGGGGATCTCGCCCGCGGGCAGCAGGGAATCGAATTCCATCGCGATCAGGCAGGCGTGTTTCATTTTTCCTTTGGCGGAGCCGGGATGGATCGAGATCCCGCGGAACTCGACGTGCGCCGCGGCACCGTTGAAATTCTCATATTCCAGCTCTCCGATCCTGCCGCCGTCGACCGTGTACGCGTAGTCCGCGGCAAAGCGGGGGACGTCGAAGCGGTCCGCGCCTCTGCCGATCTCCTCGTCGGGGGTGAACGCGACCCTGACGGTGCCGTGCGGGACGGAACGCAGCTTGTCGAGCATGGTCATGATCTCGGCAACGCCCGCCTTGTCATCGGCACCGAGCAGGGTCTTTCCGTCGGTGACGATCAGACGGTGACCCTCGTAGGAGGAAAGCGCCGGATAGTCGGCGGGGGAGAGGACGGTTCCGTCCTCCGGATCAAGGACGATCTCTCCGCCTTCGTAGGAGACGATCCTTGCACGGATCGGTGCGTCCGCGGCGGCGTCCGAGGTGTCCATGTGCGCGATGAATCCGATCACGGCGGCGGAGGGTGCCGTGGCGGGCAGCGTGGCGTAGACGTAGCCGTTTTCATCGAGGACGGCGTCGGTCAGTCCGAGCTCCTTCAGCTCGAGGACCAGTTGTCTGCCGAGGGCAAGCTGCTTTTCGGTGGAGGGACAGGTCTCACTCGTTTCCTCCGACATGGTGGGATACGAGACGTAACGCAGAAAACGTTCGGTGACGTTCATTTCGGTTTCCTTCTTTCACGGTTCTTTTTCCCGGCTGTTCCTGCCGGGCGTTTCTGTCTTCAGCATAGCACACGGCGGGACGGATTGCAAGGGAAAAATGTAAAAAATCGGAAGCCGCGGCATTTTCTTCCCGTCCCGCGTCATATATTCGTGTCAGAAACGAGAAAAAGGAATGCCGGAACGATGACGAAACTGCAGAAATTCGCGCTCAACACACTGCTTCTGACGGCGGCGTCTTTTTTGATGCGGGCGGTCGGGGTCAGATACCACGTCTGGTTGACCGAGGGGATCGGCGCTTCCGGAATGGGTCTTTACGAGCTGGTGCTTTCGGTCTATTCGCTGACGGTGACCTTTGCTTCCTCCGGGCTCGGACTTGCGTCCACCCGTCTGACGGCGGAGGCGCTGGAACGGCATTCCGGGAACGAGGTGCGGCGGGCGCTCCGCCTCTGCGTCATCGCCGGGACGGGGACCGGCGTTTTCTCCATGCTTTTTCTTTTTCTGTTTGCGGGACCGATCGGCACGGGCTGGCTCGGTGACGTGAGGACGGTTTCCTCCCTTCGCCTTCTCGGGATCAGTATGCCGTTCGTCGCCGTTTCCGCGGTGCTCGGCGGATATTTTTCCGCGGTCGGCCGCGTTGTCCGCTCGGCTGCGGCACAGTTTGCGGAGCAGGCGGTCAAGATCGCGCTCGTCGGGCTCCTGCTCTCCGTGTTTCTGCGGCGTGGGGCGGAATTTGCCTGCCTTGCCGTCGTTGCCGGTACCGCGGCGGGGGAGATCGCCGGGGCGCTGCTGTCGGCGCTCCTTTGTCGTCTGGATCTGAAGCGGCTGAAGAAGGAGGGCACGGTCCGCGCCGGACTGGGGAACAGGCTCCTTTCGATCACGGCGCCCGTCGCGGTGACCGCGTGGATCCGGTCGGGACTGACGACCTGGGAACACGTCCTGATCCCGCAGGGACTGGAAAAAGCGGGGACGGGGCACGAGGCGGCACTGGCATCCTACGGCGTTTACAGCGGCATGACGCTCCCGGTCGTTTTCTTTCCGGCGTCCCTCGTCTATTCCATGGTCGGGCTCGTCATTCCGGAGCTTGCGGCGAGAAAGGAAGCGGGCGACCGCGCGGGGATCGACCGCGTCTGCTCGGCGTTTTTCCGGTTCACACTCTTTTTCGGCATCGGGGCGGCGGGTGTGCTTGCCTCCTTTGCGCTTCCTCTCTGCCGCGCGATCTACGGCAGCGGGGAAGCGGGGGAATATCTTGCGCTGACCGCGCCGCTGATCCCGGTCATGTATCTCGACTCGGCGACCGACGCCATGCTCAAGGGCCTCGGGGAACAGCTCTACTGCATGAAGGTCAATCTCGCGGACGCCGCGGCGAGCGTCGTACTCGTTTGGCTGCTCGTTCCGCTGTTCGGGCTGCGCGGGTATATCCTCGTCATCATCCTGACCGAGATCGTCAACGCCGCTTTCAGCATCGCGCGCCTGATGAAGCGTGCACACCTGACCTGCCCGGTCTTCCGGACCCTGCTCCTGCCGCTCGCCGCGATCGCTTTTTCCGCGGCGGTCTCCCGTGCCGCGGCGGCGCGTCTTCTCCCCGCCGCTTCTCCGGCCTTCTCCCTTGCCGCCGGGATCGCGCTCACCGTTCTTCTTTATACGGTCCTTCTGTTTTTGTCCGGCGCCGTCGGAAAGGGAGATCGGGAACGTATCCGCGCGCTTTTCTGTCGTTCACGGATCAGCCGCCGGGCTCGATTTTCCGGTGCGGAGGGGCAAAACTGTTGACTTTTGCTGCCCCGTCGTGTATAATGATTGATGATTCCGAACGGAGGTGAAAGCGTTTGAAACGGTCCAAAAGATTCCTCTGCGCCCTGCTTGCGGCGCTGAACCTTTTCGTTTCTCTGCCCGTCTTCGGGACAGCGGAGAAAGAAGAGATCGACGCCGTCCTTTCCCTCCGCGCAGGGGAAGCCGGGGCGGAACGGCTGCTCGATACCGTGCTGGCACCGAACGCGGGAATGACCGATTCCGACTGGTTTGCGCTCGTGCTCGGCAGACTCGGCAGGATCGAAGGAAAAGAGACCTATCTTGCGATGCTCGAACGGTACGTCCGGGATAAATACGCGTCGGAGGGCCGTCTGGACGCGCATAAGGTAACCGAGTGGCACAGGATCGCTCTGACCGTCCTTTCCCTCGGCGGGGACCCGACCTCCTTTGCCGGCGTCGACCTGATCCGGGACGGGGTCTTTTTCCGCGCGGAGACCGCGCCTCTCGACGCGCAGGGGATCTCCGGTCTCGTTTACGCGCTGATCACGGCGGACGCGATGGATTACCGCGTCCCCGACGGGGCGGCGGACGACCGGAGGTCGATCCTTGCGTCGCTGCTTTCCTATCAGAATGCGGACGGCGGCTTCCCGCAGATCATGCGTCTTTCCGATCCTGATACGACTGCGATGGCGCTGGTCGCGCTTGCTCCGTATCTGTCTTCCGAAGCCGATTTCGGCGGGAGAAAGGTGCGGGACGCCGTTTCATCGGCGCTTGCCTATCTGTCCGGCGTTCAGCTTTCCGACGGGACCTTCCGCTCGATGGGGACGGTCAACTGTGAAAGCACCGCGCAGGTGATCCTCGCGCTGACCGCACTCGGGATCGGCACGGACGATCCCCGGTTCATCAAGGACCGCGACCTCCTATCCGCTTTGGAGTCCTTCCGCGCGGCGGACGGCGGATACCGGCATACGAGGGAGGAGGAAGACTCTTCACGGATGGCGGGGCAGCAGGCGCTCCTTGCGAAGATCGCTTTGCGGCGGAGGGAATGCGGGATGCGCTCGGTTTACGATTTCCGGGCGGAGGATCCCGCGGCGATGCGGGAGGCGGAGGCGCTTGACCGCCGGATCGCGGCGATGACCGCGGACGAGGCGGAGACGCTGTACGGTGAGTATCTGCGTCTGCCCGTATCTGAACGGCGCTATGTGCCGTCCGTTCCGGTCCTGTACGGATATCTGACCGGGGTGGGGATCACGCCCGCGGACGAGCCCGCGCTTTATACCGGGCAGACCGTGAGCGGAAACGGAACGGTTTCCGACCCGTTCGGTTCCCCGGAAGCGGAGGAGACCGGAGCGGAAGAGACCGGAGGAGACACGGGGACCGGGACGGCATTGCCGCGGGAACTCCTTGACGCGATCCGTGCCCTGCCGGATAAGGTGACGCTCGGGCAGGAAAGCGAGGTCCTTCGCCTGCTTGCAGCTCTGCGGGACTGCCCCGACCGTGCGGCTTACGCGGAGGAAGAAGAGGCACTGAACGGCAGGCTGACCGCGATCGACGGCATCCGCGCCGAGCTGCGCGCGCTGGAGGAGGAGATCGCGTCGTATCTAATGTCTCCCGACGATCCCGCGGTCGGCAGAGCGCTTGCCGCACGCGCCGGAAAACTGGAGGAAGAGGATCGGGCAAGGCTGACCCGCCTCGGAGAACTGGAACTCGTGCTTGCCGGAAAGGGTGCCGAACGGCGCAGCGGTCTCGTGACCCGGTGCGTCGTCGGGGCGCTCGTGCTTGCCGCCGGAGCGGCAGCGGCGGGCATCCTCCACCGGAAGCAAAAGAAAAAGAAAGAAAAAGAAGTCAATCCCGATTGGTAAGAACGGGGAAAGGAGGAACGCGGCGTGAAAAAAGACCTGATCCTGCTTCTCTGCGTCGTTCTGCTCGCGGTCCTTCTGATCCGGGGGATCGATATCAAATCGGTGGACGAGTATTATCTGCTCCACGCCGAGGATGTGCATCCCGGTGACCCGACCGTGACGCTGGTCATCGACTGCACCGAGGCGGTCGGAGCGGGGGACCGGCTGCCGGAGAGGCTTCTGAAAGAGAACTATCTGCCGGAGGACGGGATGATCCTGTCCCCGACGGAGTTTGTGCTGCGGGAAGGGGACAGCGCCTTCGATCTCTTCCTGCGTGCCGCGCGGGTCAACCGCATCCAGACCGAATATCAGGGTGCGAAGGAAGGTCTGTTCGGCGGCGCGTATATCAAGGGGATCTCTCATCTTTACGAATTCGACTGCGGTCCGTCGTCCGGCTGGACCTTTCTCGTCAACGGAAAGCAGACCGAAGTGAGCTGCTCCGCGTATGAGCCTGCGGCAGGCGACGTGCTGACCTGGAAATACGTGACCGAGCCCGAAGGCTGGGGCTGATCCCCGGAACGGGAACGAAAAAAGAAGAAAGGAGAAGAGAAGATGACGTTTTCCGATTTTCATCCGACCGTGACGGCGGTATGGTATCTTTCCGTCCTGATCGCGGTCCTCGGCACGGGACATCCCGTCCTTTCGCTCGGCGTGATCCTCTGCATGGGGCTGTATTCGCTGCATCTGACCGGCAGAAAAGAGAAAAAGGAAGACGCGGTCTTTTATCCTCTTCTTTTTCTCCTGATCACAGTGCTCCAGCCGCTCTTTTCCCATCGCGGCAGGACCCCGCTGTTCTTCTGGAACGACAATCCGGTGACGCTGGAATCGCTCCTTTCCGGCGCCTCCTTCGCGCTGTCGCTGATCGGCGTTCTGCTGCTCTGCAAATGTATGACGAAGGATTCCTCCGCCGAGCGGCTGACCTCCCTCGTCGGCAGGTTCCTGCCGAAGACCGGGATGATCCTTGCGGTCGCGTTCCGGTACGTTCCGCTGCTGAAAAAACGGGCGGGGCAGATCCGGGAGGCGCAGCGTGCGGTCGGGCTGGTCTCCGGGGACGGGATCACCGACCGGATCACGCTCACGGTCGGCAGCTGGTCCTCGCTGATCGGATGGTCGATGGTCAGCGCGGCGGAAAGCGCGCGTACGATGAAGGCGCGGAACTGGGGGACGGGAAAACGGATCCCGCTCGATCCCTTCCGCTTTACGCTGCGGGACGGCGGGATGATGGCGCTGACGCTCCTCTGCCTCGCCGCGGTGCTTTGGGGCAGGATCGGCGGAGCGCTGACCGTGACGTTTTATCCCGGCGTTTCGTTTGAGATGGGCGTCGGTACCGTTATTTCACTGACCGGAGGGCTGCTGCTCGGCGCGCTTCCGGTCCTGACCGAGGGATGGGGGTGGCTCACGTGGCGTATCTTGAGATCCGGGATCTGACGTTCACGTATCCGGGGCGGGAAGAACCCGCGCTGAAAAACGTATCCTGCCGGATCGGGCAGGGGGAATTCGTTCTGCTGATCGGCGAGACCGGATGCGGCAAGACGACGCTGATCCGCCGTCTCCGCCATGAGATCGCCCCGGCGGGAGAACTGACGGGATCGGTCCTTCTGGAAGGGGAGGATATCACCGGAAGGGACGGCGTGACCCGCGTCGGCTACGTCGGACAGTATCCGGAGGAGAACGTCGTCTGCGGGACCGTGCGCGGAGAGCTTGCCTTCGGCGGGGAGAATCTCGGCTTTGACGCGGGGACGCTGCGCCGTGCGATCGCGGAGACCGCAAGCTGGTTCGGCATCGGGGACTGGTATCATAAGGATACCGATTCGCTTTCCGGCGGGCAGAAGCAGCTTCTCACGCTTGCCGCCGTCATGGTGACGCGCCCGGAGATCCTGGTGCTGGACGAGCCGACCGCAAGACTCGACCCGATCGCGGCGGGAGAGTTTTTCTCCGTGCTGGAAAAACTGAACCGTGAGCTCGGCGTGACCGTTCTCCTCGCGGAGCATCGGCTGGAGTACGTCCTGCCGATCGCCGACCGGGTCCTGTTTATGGAAGACGGCAGGATCGTTTCCGACGGGACGCCGGCGGAGGTCTGCTCTTTTCTGACCGGGCGTCCGCTGGAGGAAGCGCTTCCCGCGGCGGTCCGGATCACCCGTGCGCTCGGAGAACCCTCCCCCGCGTTTACGGTCGGGGAGGCAAGGAGCGCGCTGCTCCGGAAAACGGGCGGAAATAAGGAGGCGGCAGAACGGGGAACGGAAGAGGCGCCCGCCGCGGCTGACGGAGAAGAGAAGACCGGGACGGTTTTGGAGGCAAAGGATCTTTGGTTCCGGTATGAAAAGAACCTGCCCGACGTGCTCTGCGGGACCGCACTGACGCTGCGGCGCGGGGAGATTTTCTGCGTTCTCGGCGGCAACGGGACGGGGAAAACGACGCTGCTGCGCGTTCTCTCGGGGCTTGAACGCCCCTACCGCGGCAGTGAAAGCGTCCTCGGCAGACGGATCGGCTCTTATCACGGGAACTCGCTTTACCGCGGCGTGATCGGGCTTCTGCCGCAGGATCCGCACGCTCTCTTTACGGCAGAGACCGTGCGCGAGGATCTGGAAACGCTGGCAAAGGCGGTCCTGACCGGTGACCGGAAAGCGGCGGCAGAGGAAGCCCTCGCGTCAGCCGGGCTGACGGCACTCGCCGACCGCCATCCGTTCGATCTGAGCGGCGGGGAACTGCAGCAGTGCGCGCTCGCCAAGCTGCTCCTTTCGGGTCCCGCGATCCTGCTCCTCGACGAGCCGACCAAAGGACTTGACGCGGTCGCGCGCCGTACGCTCGGGCAGCGGCTGAAGGAACTCTCCCGTGCGGGAAAGAGCATCCTGATCGTGACGCACGACGTGGAATTCGCCGCGCGGTTTGCCGACCGCTGCGGACTGTTTTTCGACGGGGCGCTGTTCGGGGAGGACGAGCCCGCTGCGTTCTTCCGTGAAAACGCCGTTTATACCACCGCCGCTTCCCGCATCGCGCGCGGCGTTTTTCCGGATGCCGTGTTGACGGAGGACGTTCTGCGGCGGATCGCGGAAAGGGAAGCGTGACGGCTTTCATTGCTTTTCGGAAATGAGCCTGCCGCGTAACGTGGCCCCATATCTCTGCACGGAAAGGTGGCTTTCGCCTGCACGAAAGCGTTGGTGACCCAAATGAAAAAAGGTCTTTCATGGCTCCCGCTCGTTCTCGTTCCCGCGGTCATCGTTCTTGCGGCTGCCGTCGGGGGAACGAGGTGGCTGCTTCCCGCCGGTTATCTGGCTGCCGTCCTGGCGCTCGGTTCTTTTTTCCTGACCTTTGAAAAAAAGGAGACCGATACGATCCGGCTGGTGATCCTTGCCGTGATGACCGCACTCTCGGTCGGCGGGCGGATCCTGTTCGCCGCGGTCCCGTTCTTCAAGCCGGTCAGCGCGCTGACGGTCCTGACCGCCGCGTGGTTCGGCGGGGAAGCGGGATTTGCCGTCGGGGCTCTGTCGGCACTTCTTTCCGGCTTCTATTTCGGCATGGGACCGTGGACCCCGTTCCAGATGGTCACGTGGGGTCTGATCGGTCTCGCGGCAGGTCTGCTTTCGGTGCCGCTCCGGAAGAACCGGATCGTGCTTTCGGTGTACGGAGGGCTGGCGGGGATCTTCTTCTCCCTCTTCATGGACGGCTTTATGGCGCTATGGATGGAGGAGGAAACGACGCTTGCGGGATATCTCCGGCTGATCGGTCTGTCCTTGCCTATGACGGGGATCTACGTCCTTTCAAACGTACTGTTCCTGCTCTTACTCCGGAAGCCGGTCGGAAACGCGTTCGACCGGATGATCACGAAATACGGGATGGACGGAAAGGAAAAAGGATGAAAAAGATATGTCTCGGGCTGAACGGTTCGCTTTCCCTCACGGCGGAGGAACAGATCGCCGCGATGGCGGAGATCGGGTTTGACGCCTGCTTTTTCGGCGGGAACCGTCTTCCTGCCCATCAGACGGCGAAACGCGCCGCAGACGCGGCGGGCATCGCGGTCCAATCGCTCCACGCCCCGTTCGGAAAAGCCGCCGATATGTGGCACGGAACGGCGGAGGCGGCGGAGAAGGCGATAAAGGAGATGACGGAAACGGTCGAGATCGCGTCGGAGCTCGGCATTCCGATCGTCGTCATGCACGCTTTCATCGGATTTGACCGCCACGAACCGAACGAAACGGGCGTGGAAAATTACGGCAGAGTGATCCGCCGCGCGTCGGAGCTCGGCGTGAGCGTGGCGCTCGAGAACACGGAGGGCGAGGAATATCTCGCTGCGCTTCTGTCGGCGTTCAGAGAGGAGCGTCACGTCGGCTTCTGCCTTGATACCGGGCACGAAATGTGCTATAACGAGGGCAGAGACTTGCTCGCGCGGTACGGAGACCGTCTGATCGCCACGCACCTGAACGACAATCTCGGGATCCGGGAGCCGGGTAAGATCACCTGGCTCGACGACCTGCATCTGCTGCCGTCCGACGGCGCCGCCGACTGGGGTACGATCGCCGCAAGGCTGAAAAAGGCGTCCTGCCCGGAATACCTCACCTTTGAACTGAACACGGTCAGCAAGCCGGGCGGACACGAAAACGACGCGTACGGCAAAATGGATCCGCGGGCGTATCTGTCTCTCGTATTCGAGCACGCCGTCCGCTTCCGCACGCTGTATGAAGACGCATGAGAAGAGAAATCCCGTTTATTCTTGACAAAACGGGAATCATAGGGTATGATATTCATACAGATAGCGTTATTTCAACAATGGAGAACTATCATGAAACACATTGACATCAGGCGCACCGTTCTGCTCCTTCTTTCCTTTCTTCTGCTTCTTTTCGCTTTTTCCTGCGGGAAAGAAGATCCGGGAGAAAACCCGGCGGCGGGGACCGAGCCCGATGAAGAGACTCTGCCCGAAACCGATCCGCCCGCCCCGCCGCTTACCGCCGGGCAGAACGGATGCGACTTCATTCTCGATATCCCGGAGGGCAGGGACATTAAGATCCTGCAATTTACAGACACGCAGACGGTCGATCTCAAACAGGCCCGCAACAGCGTCCGTCTCGGTGATCTGACCGCCGTCTATTACGGCAGCCGCAAGTGCGATTCCGAAACGCTGTGCTATCAGTTCATGGACGAGGCGGTCGAAAAATGCGAGCCCGATCTGATCGTACTGACCGGTGATATCATATACGGGGAAGCGGATGACAACGGCACCCTGTGGATGGAGATGTGCGACCGGCTGGATTCCTACGGGATCCCGTGGGCTGCCGTTTTCGGCAACCACGATAACGAGAGTGCGATGGGCGTGCTGTGGCAGATCGAATACCTGACCGCTTGTCAGCATTCCCTGTTCCGTCAGGGGGACGTCACGGGCAACTCAAACTATAATATCGTGGTCCGTCAGGGTGGAGAAGCAAAGTATCTTCTGTATTTTCTCGATTCCAACGGCTGCCGCCAGATCGACCATCCCGGCGAGGGCATCCAGGCGGACAATCCCGATCTCGACCTGATCCAGCAAAAGGCGGGGATCTATCCGGACCAGATCGACTGGATGACGGAGAGCGCGGAAAAGATCTTCGCGTCCGCAGGGAAACGGCTGCCCGTCATGTCCTTCTTCCACATCCCGCCGAAGGCACTCGAAAATGCGTTTACCGAATACTACGGCATCGATGTATCCAAGGAGAAACACGTGGAGTTTGACGATGACAGCGACTTCGGCGGTGTCCTTGAATATTCGGTCAAGATCGACCGCGATATGGCATTCTTTGATGCGGCACAGTCGATCGGTACCGTCGGGATGTTCTTCGGTCATGAGCACGTGAACGACGCAAGCGTGGTCTATGAGGGCATCCGTCTTACCTTCGGTCTGAAAACCGGAACGCATACGTATTGGAGAAGCGGTCACGTCGGAGGAACGCAGATCACTCTTTCCGAAACCGACGGCGGCTTTGAGGTCACGCATCTCTTCTCCGATATCAAAAACTGAAAGGAAACGATATGGAAATCATTCTGACGAAAGAAAATTATCATGAAGTCGTCGAGCTTGCCGAAAAGCCGGTCCTGATCGACTTCTGGGCTACCTGGTGCGGTCCCTGCCGCATGATCGCGCCCGTTATCGCGCGGATCGCGGAAACGAGAGAGGACCTGACCGTCTGCAAGGTCAACGTGGACGAGCAGCGCGAGCTCGCAAGCGGGTTCGGCATTCAGTATATCCCCACGCTTGTCGTGATGAAGGGCGGGGAAAAGAAGGCCGAGCGCTCCGGCTATATGGACGAAGCGGAGGTCCTCAAACTGATCGGAACGGGGCTCGGCGCATGAAGATCAGGCTCAACGAAAACGAAGAGATCGTGAAAATCGTGAAGGAGGGTCTTTCCGCGCGGGACGGTCACTGTCCCTGCGTCAGAGAGATCTCGCCCGATACCAAATGCATGTGCAAGGAATTCCGGGAGCAGATCAAGGACCCCGATTTCGAGGGATACTGCCACTGTATGCTCTATTATAAGGAAAAATGAGAAGACGGATATTCCGTTCATAGAACGGGATCTGCCCTCCGGAAAGATCATCCTTTCCGGAGGGCTTTTCTTTTGGATGGATACTTCTATGGGACCGCTTCCGGGGCAGCGGCTTACATCAGTCCGTAGAATTGCAGGATCCCGTCGTAGATCCCGCGCGCGAATCTGCCGGGCTCCCTCGACATCAGCTCCGCGTCGTACGGATTCGTGATGAAGCCGAGCTCAATGAGAACGGCGGGCATCTTCGTCCGGCGGAGGACGTAGAGCGTCGGGCGGACGAAGGTCCCGCGGTCGCGGAGCCCGGTCTCCCGGTTGAGCCGGTCGAGGATCGACTGTCCCATCGCAAATCCGGGGGAAGCGGTGCTGTATGCGTACGCCTCCGATCCGCTAGCCGCGGCGTTGACCGAGGCGTTCGCGTGGATGCTGATGAAAAAGTCCGCGTTCCATTCGTTCGCTCCCTGCACCCGGAGCCCGAGGCTCTGCGCGTTCGTCGTTCCGAGGGTGGTCTCCGGGGTGGGACGGGAGACCCGTGCGTCAAAGTCCGGGTCGTCGTCGAGCAGCTCCTTCAGCCGGATCCCGACCTCGTAGGTGATATCCTGCTCCTTCAGCCCGTTTCCGACCGCGCCGCCGTTCGGGACCGAAGGGTTGTGCCCCTGATCGATATAGATTCTGATCGCCATTCGTTCATCTCCTTTTTTTCAGTATATGCGCTTTCTCCGGGAAGCGTCCGGAGGAAAAGTTGACAAAACGAACGCGCCGTGCTATACTGAAAAAAACGAAGGGGCGATCGTATGAAGAAAAGAGCTTTTGCTTCGGCACTGTCCGGCTTGCTGGCGGGAGTCTTTCTGCTTTCCGGCTGCCGTGAAAGTACGGGAACGGAAAAAGAAACCGGGGAGACCGCGGATCCCGCGGCGGAAAAATACGCGGCGATGGCGGAGGCGGATCTGAAGAACGCGATCCTTCTCGCGGATACCGCGGTCTCCGCATACGCGGATGACTCCGGCGTGCGCGTTTTCCTTGCCGAGACCTACGATATGGAAAAGGCGAAGGCGGAGGGAACGGCTTCGGTCTGGCACTTCACCTCGTTCTACGCCCTGACCTCTCGTCTGGCGGCGCTCGCGGAGGGGGAGACGAGGGAAAAATACGCGATCCTGAACGGCAAGACCTACGCCGGCTTCGGCAATTATCTCGGTACGACGCAGGCCGTCACCTACGGCGGCGTGAAGGAGCTGACCGCGTACGGCGTCCACCGCTCCGCGATCGCCGGGAAGAACAATATCGACGGAGACCTGATGGTGTACGACGACCAGATGTGGATCGTACGCGAGCTCCTCTATTCATACCGCACGACCGGGAACCGCGACTATCTGAACGAGGCAATCCGGCTTGCCGACGTCTGCCTTTCCGGCTGGGACAGTTCGACCGATGAGAACGGGAAGGAATACGGCGGGATCCCGTGGGGTCCTTCCTACGCGACGAAGCATACCTGCTCGAACGCGCCGCTGATCGCGCCGCTCGTTGAAATTTACGAGATCAGAAAGGCACAGAGCCGGAAGGATGCCGACGGGTATCTGGACGCGGCGAAAAAACTTTACGATTTTTCGGTCTCGAAGCTGGAGAACCGGACCGGGGTGTTCGGCGACCTGATCGGGACCGAGCGCGTGCAGGAAGGGGAAGGCAGCGAACGGCGGTACGTGACCGTTTCCGAGGGCGGAAGGGATGAGACCGCATATTCCTACAATAC
>JAZLIW010000144.1:0-6239 GCA_045617585.1 Eubacteriales bacterium | reverse complement strand
CTTGGCTCACAGAACGACATGGCTACGATCCGACTTGACTTATGAACAGTCTCTTTGAGAGTGATGGTCAAACGGTGATCAATCAGCGTAAACGCTGACGCACTTCTTGTCGCGGGTGACGTGCTCGAACTTGACTTTACCGTCGATCAGAGCGAACAGCGTATCGTCCTTGCCGCGGCCGACGTTATTGCCCGGGAGAATGTGGGTCCCGCGCTGACGGATGATGATGTTGCCGGCAACGACAGCCTGACCGTCAGCCTTCTTCACGCCGAGGCGCTTGGACTCACTGTCGCGGCCGTTCTTGGTAGAACCGACACCCTTTTTATGAGCGAAGAACTGTAAACTGAGCTTTAACATGGCTTTTTTCCTCCGTTATTATTTTGTTTGAGGAAGTTTATTCCTCGACCTCCGAGACGTCGAGATACTCGTAGTAATCTTCCAGCATATCCATGAGCTGGAGATAGTAGGAGTACATCAGACCGGCGATGGCGTACCGCTTTTCGGGTTCTGCACCGGTTTCGGGCAGAGCGTCGAGCGCGATGACGCGCACGTCCGCGGTCTTATCGTCGATGGTATATTCGACGTCCGACGCATAGGCTACTTCAACGGTGTTGATGATCAGCATGGTCATCGCGGATACCGCGGCACAGAGAACGTCCTGACCCGCTTCCGCGTATTCAGCATGACCGCTCTCCCGAAAACCGTAGTAAACACCGCTGCGCTTGAAAAACGAGATCTTGATCATAAAGATCAGCCGTTGATCGTAACGATCTGGACCTTGGTGTAAGGCTGTCTGTGACCGATCTTCTTCTTCTCGTTCTTCTTGGACTTGTACTTCATGACGTAGATCTTCTTCCCGCGGCCGTTCTTCACGACGTTCGCGGTCACGGAAGCACCGTCGATCACCGGCGCGCCGGTGACGAAAGAACCGTCCTTGGAAAGCGCAAGAACCTTGTCAAAGGTAACGGTATCGCCTTCGTTAACGTCCAACTTCTCAATAAACAGAATATCGCCCTCGTTGACCTTGTACTGCTTTCCGCCTGTTTCAATAACAGCAAACATGAAAAGCACCTCACTTTCGTACCACGTTAGTGGTTAAGACTCGCTGAGACCGGTAAGACTCGCGCCTTTTCGGGAACCGGACATCATGCGGCATTTTCAATTATATCACGCAGACAAACGGCTTGTCAAGCGTTTTTTGCTTAAATTTGTTAATTTTTTGTGATGCCGTGTTCCTTCGCGGCGGACACCGTATTTTTGAGCAGCATCGTGATCGTCATGGGACCGACGCCGCCGGGAACGGGCGTGATGAGGGAGGCTTTCTCCGCGACGGGCGCGAAATCCACGTCCCCGCAGAGCTTGCCCGCGGCGTCCCGGTTCATGCCGACGTCGATGACGACGGCGCCCTCCTTCACCATGTCGGCGGTGACGAAGCCCGCCTTGCCGACCGCGGAGACGAGGATATCCGCCTCCCGGCAGATCTCGGGCAGGGAAGAGGTGCGCGAATGGCAGACCGTGACCGTCGCGTTCGCCGCGAGCAGAAGCAGCGCCATCGGCTTGCCGACGATGTTCGATCTTCCGATGACGACGGCGCGCTTGCCGCAGGGATCGACCCCGGAACGGGCAAGCAGCTCCATGACGCCGGCGGGCGTGCAGGGCAGGAAGCGCGGATGCCCCTCGGTGATCAGCCCGACGTTATAGGGGTGGAAGGCGTCCACGTCCTTGTCGGGACGGATGCGGAGGGTGACCTCCTTTTCGCTTAAATGCTTCGGGAGCGGGAGCTGGACGAGGATGCCGTCGATCGCGTCGTTTTCGTTCAGCGCGTCGATCAGCCCGTAAAGCTGCTCCGCCGTCGTTTCCTCGGGCAGGGTGTAGACCTCCGAGTAGATGCCGACCTCCTCGCAGCCCTTTTTCTTGTTGCGGACGTAGACCGCCGACGCCGGGTCGTTCCCGACGAGCACGACGGCAAGTCCGGGCCGCCGTTCCATCGCCGCGGCTTCGGCGCGCAGCTCTTCCCGGATCGCGAGGGAGATCGCTTTTCCGTCAATCGTTTTCATGCCGTTCCTCCGTTTCCGGTCCTTTTTCCGTTTGATCGTCCGGCTCGCCGGACGCGGCTTCGTTTTCCGCATTGCTTTCTTCGTCTTTCACGGGAGCGGATCCCTCCGGATCCTGTGCCAGCAGCGGCTTCGTGCCCGCTTTGCGCGTCAGGAACGCCATCGTCACGAGGATCGAGCCGCCGATCAGGAAGCAGAAGAAGGCGACGACCTGGGAGATGCGGAAGGACCCGACGTAAAGGCTGTCGGTCCGCAGCCCCTCGATGAACATCCGCCCGAAGCCGTACCACGTCGCGTACATCAGGAAGATCTGCCCGTGATACTTCTTGTTCTTATAGAAGAGATGGAGCAGCAGGAAGCCGAGCAGGTTCCACAGCGACTCGTAGAGGAAGGTGGGATGGTAGCAGGTGGTCACGCCGCGGACGGTGATGCCCATGCGCCACGGCAGGGCGGTCTCGGCGCCGTACGCCTCGGCGTTGACGAAGTTGCCCCATCTGCCCATGAGCTGTCCGATCAGGACGCCGGGGGAGATCACGTCGAGGATCTGCAGGATGTTCTGCTTCTTGCATTTTGCGACGATGAGGGCGGTGATCGCGCCGCCGATGATGCCGCCGTAGATGGCGAGCCCGCCTTCCCAGACGGCGACCGCGCCCTTCAGGGTCTCAAGGAAATTGCCGGGCACGTGATAGACGTCCCAGCGCATCGCGACGTAATAGGCGCGGGCGCAGATCACGCCGAAGAAAACGCAGTAGATCGCGTAGTCGAGGACGTCGTCCGGCTGGAGCTTTTCCGCGCGGGCGCGGCTCCTCGCGTACAGGACGGCGAGGATCACGCCGCACGTGATGATGATGCCGTACCACGCGATCGGTCTGCCGAACAGCGTGAACGCCACGGGCTTCAGCTCCAGCGGGCCGATGCCCAGCCCGGGAAACGATACGAGATTGACTTTTTCCATTGGTTCCGTTCCTTTTCGGTTTTGAGCCGTTACATTTCTCCGTATTCCTCTACCGTCTCGTAGTGAGACAGCAGTTCTTCCTCCAGCGTGTTCTTTTCCGTTTCCAGCGCGGCAAGACGGACGTAGTCGGTCCCGTCGGAGGCGGAGACCTCCGCGTCGATCTCACCGATCCGGCTTTCGACGGCGGCGATGCGCTCCTTGGCGGTCCGCAGCCGCTTTTCCGCCTTCCGCTCCTCGGCGCTCGCCTTCTTGCGGTCGAGATAGCGCGCTTTCGCCTCGGTCATGCCCTTTTCCTCTTCCTTTTTCGGCTCCGTCCCGGTGGGACGGTCGCGCGTGAAGGCGAGGTATTCGTCGTAGGTGCCGCGGAAGTCGAGGAGGACGTTGTCTCCCGCCGCCGCGCAGCCGACCGCCTCTTTCCCGTTCTTCGGGAAGGCGAGGATGCGGTTCGCCAGTTTTTTGATAAAGTAGCGGTCGTGGGAGACGGCGATCAGCGTCCCGTCAAAGTCCTCGAGCGCGTCCTCCAGCACCTCTCTCGAACCGACGTCGAGGTGGTTGGTCGGCTCGTCGAGGATCAGCAGGTTCATCTCCGCGAGGATCAGCTTGGAGAGCGTGAGCCGCGCCTTTTCGCCGCCGCTCAGGATCGACACCGTCTTGTACACGTCGTCCCCGCGGAATCGGAAGAGCGCGAGCGCGGAACGGACCTCCGTCTCGGTCAGGCGGGGATACTTGTCCCAGACCTCGTCGAGGACGGTTTTTTTCGGGTCGAGCTGCTGGTTCTCCTGATCGTAGTACCCGATCTCGACGTTATAGCCGAATTCGACCTCCCCGGTATCGGGCTCGTCCCGCCCGGCGAGGAGCTTGATCAGCGTGGATTTCCCGCAGCCGTTCTGCCCGGTGAGGAACACCCGCTCCTTCTTCCCGATGAGAAAATTCACGTCGCGGAAGAGCGGCCTGCCGGGGTACCGCCTGCCGAGCCGGATCGCGCGCAGGACGTCGTTCCCGCTCTCGCCCGAGGAACGGAAGCGCATCCGGATCTGTTCGGGCAGGTCCTCCGGCCGTTCGAGCTTTTCCATTTTGTCGAGCTGCTTCTGCCGGCTCTCGGCGGCGATGATGTTCTTTTCGCGGTTCCAGCGCCGCTGCTGCTCGATGTATGCCTCGATGCGTGCGATCTCCTTCTGCTGGTTCTTGTAGTGCCGCTCCGCGATCTCGCGGTCGGTCTTCTTCTTTTCGGCGTAGACCGAGTAGCTGCCCTGATACAGGGTGCCGCGGTGATGCTCGATCTCAAGAATGTGATCGGCGACACGGTCGAGAAAATAGCGGTCGTGGGAGACGACCAGCACGGTCCGGCGGCTCTGACGAAGATATTCCTCCAGCCAGAAGAGCGCGTCGACGTCGAGGTGGTTGGTCGGCTCGTCGAGGAGCAGGATATCGGGGTCACGGAGCAGGAGGCAGGAGAGCGCGAGGCGCGTTTTCTGCCCGCCGGAGAGGGAAGAGACCTTCTCCTCCCACTGTTCCTCCGGGAACCCGAGGTTTTTTAAGATCCCGCGGCAGCGCGACCGGAACTGCGTTCCGCCCTCCCGCTCGAATTCCTTCCACAGCTCGGTGTAGCGGGAGGCGGCGTCCGCGTCCCCTGCTTCCATCCGGGCGTGCAGACGTTCGAGCGCTTCTTCTTTTTCGATCAGGGCGGTGAAGGAGGCGACCGTCGCTTCCCAGACCGTGCCCTCCCCGTCGAAGCCGACGTTCTGCGTCAGGATGCCGACGGTGCGGTCCTTGGAGAGATAGACGCTGCCGGAATCGGGTGTATATTCCCCGGTGATCAGCTTGAACAGCGAGGATTTCCCCGCGCCGTTGACGCCGACGATCCCGAGCTTCTCTCCTTCGTTCAGGGAAAAAGAGATCCCGTCCAGGATGACCTCCGTCCCGAAGGACAGTTTCAGATTTTCGCAGCTGATGGATATCAAGGGGCGTTCTCCTTTTCTCCGTTATCGTTTTCCGCGCAAAACGCGCGGCACGAAAACGGTGTTTCCGTGCCGCTGATCTGCGGGAAGGTTTATGGATCCGAATTTGCGCGCGTCCTGCATCGCAAGACGCGTCTGCCGGTCAAGATGAAAGCGCGCAGCGGTACAAGCGAGCCGCGAGGCAAGCAAGCCGCGACGCAAGCAAGCCGCGACGCAAACGCGCTAAGACGCAAGCGTATCAAAGGCGGCTTCGCCAGCGCCGCAAGCGTGCCGGTGCGCGTCAGTTTGCTTCTTCGTCCGCGCTGTCCGCGTCGGTCTCCCCGGCGACCGTTTCTTCCGCGTCGGAACCGACGGGCGCGTCGTCAACGGGAGCCTCCTCTGCGGGAGCTTCCTCTGCGGGAGCTTCCTCCGCGGGAGCCTCCTCGGGCTCTTCCTCCGGAACGGGGAGCTGCTTTGCGCCGCACTTCGGGCAGTAGACCATCTCGCCGCGCAGCTTGGTGCCGCAGGCGATGCAGAACTTGTAATTGCGCAGGACCGCAAGCTCGGTCTCCATCTGCGCGATCTCGGCGATCAGCTCGTCGATGCGGGCGACCAGCGCCTCGCCGGCGCCCTCTTCCGCTTCCTGCCCGCGGCATTCGGCGTATTTCAGCTTGCCCAGCTCCTGATACAGCCCTGCCAGCTTCGTCTTGCAGCCGGAGAGCTTGTAGGTGATCTTTGCGATCCCGGTCAGCTTTTCGGTTTCCTTCGCGGTATAATCGGCTGCACTGTTCAGCTTTTTCCCGATCTCACTCCAGATTTCCATTTGATTTCCTCCGTATCAAAAAAGATTATCATTATATATTATAGCGGATCCCCGCGCTTTTGTCAAGAATCACCGCGGAAAAACCGACCGGGAGAAGAAAGAAGGAGGGAAGAAGAAAAAGTGAAGAGTGAAGAGTGAAGAAGTGCCTCGTCACCCCGCGGCGCGAAGAACGGGCCTGAAAAGGAAACCCGCTTCGTAAAGCGAAGCCGCGTCAGCAGCCCCGTCCCCGATCGCAAAGGCGGAGCCGCGCCTCCTTCACCGTACCGCTCTTCGTTCCCATCCCGATCCGTAAGGCGGAGCCGCGCCCGCAATCCCGTAGGGCGGGGGCTTGCTCCCGCCGTCCTCGATCGTGTCCCGATCGCAAAGGCGGAGCCGCGCCTCCTTCACCGTACCGCTCATCGTTCCCATCCCGGTCCGTAAGGCGGAGCCGTGCCCGCAATCCCGTAGGGCGGGGGCTTGCTCCCGCCGCC
>JAZLIW010000143.1:0-6348 GCA_045617585.1 Eubacteriales bacterium | reverse complement strand
ATCCCCTCGCAGGAGGCGCTGACGGTATGCGCGTTCCCGTCGGTCGTGAAGGTGACCTTTCCCCCTTCATCCGTGCGGTACCCGGTCGCCTCACCGTCGATCAGAAGGACGGCGTCCGCGAGAGGTGCCGTCACGGGATTCCAGTCGGCGTCGTATCCCGCGGTGTAAAGCGTCAGCGTGATCTGCCCGCTTTCCGCCGTATAGCGGTCGAAAAACGCGTAGGTATCCGAGAAGAACTGCGTATCGGCATAGACGAAGGCAGTCACGCGGTCCCCGTCCCTGACCGGGTCGGCAAGGCTCATCGTCGTGCCGTCGTTCAGATAATACCCGTAGGAACCGCCGTTCTCCACGCCCCACAGTCTCGTCATCGAGATCCCGAACGCGGATTCCTCCGCGCCGTAGCCCGCGGCACCGTCCGCGTAGTACGCGGCGTGAGCGCAGGAAAGCGCGTCGGAGATCGTCAGCGCCCCGTCCCCGTCCGCGTCGGTCACCGTGACCTCTGCGTACGAAAGGACCGGAGTCCCGTTCACGACGGTCACGCGGACCGAGACCTCCTCACCGGATGCAAAAACGGGGAGGATCAGAAGAAGAGTCATCATTACCGCGACCGCAAGCAGTGCCGCTTTTCCGAGGTTTTTTTTCATTTCATTCATCCTCTTTCTTTTCTTTGATTGCCTTGTGTCTGTTCCGCTTGGCGCGGATCCGTTTTTCCGTCATCCTGCGGGCACGTTCCCCATCTCTTTCCGGTTTCAGACCTGCCGCCTCCAGTGCCCTCGGCCATGGACCGAGAAACGCCTTGATCGCACAGACCTCCTCCGGAGAAAAATCCGCGCGCTTCGGATAGCGGTCCTCTCCGGCTGCTTTCAGCGCCTCTGCTTTGGATATCAGCAATCCGATGCAGTCGTCTTTTTTGAATTTCTCCATGTTCCTCTCCAAACAAAAAGCGCTTTTGCCCGGTAAAGCAAAAAGCGCAGCAGATCTCACAAAGCAAAGCGTCAACCGACACTTTCCCCAGTGAAAAAACGGCTGCACTTTTCTTCGCCCAAAAATGTTCCGGAATTCTCCGGTCACCACGTCCTCGCGGCAGGTATTCCGACTTACGGATCTCTCCGATCACGGTAATGGTGGTTGCGACGGATTTTCACCGAACTTCCCCCTCATCCGGTTTCCCGGAACCGCGTGACACAATTCAATTGTATGGATATTATATCACGCGGATCCCGGGCTGTCAAGTTTTTTTCAGAAAATCGGGAAGCCGGCGTTCGTATGCGCCTCGATCAGTTCGTCGCAGAGAGAAACGATCTCGTCGGTGGAGAGCTCGGCACCGGTATGCGGCTCCATCATCGCCGCCTGATACAGCGTCTCCTTCTTTCCGGTGACCGCCGCCTCGATGGTCAGCATCTGCGGGTAAATATTGGAAGAGTTCATCGCCGCCAGCTGGAGCGGGAGCGCGCCGACGTAGGTCGGGGTCACGCCGCTGCGGTCCACGAGGCAAGGGACCTCGACGCAGGCGTCGTAAGGCAGATTGGTGATCACGCCGTGATTGATCACGTTGCCGCCGATCTTATAGGGCGTGTTGGTCACGATCGCCTCCATGATACGGGAAGCGTACTCGGAGGAACGGGTATGGCTCACGCTGCCGCCCGCGGTCAGCCCCTCCCACTGCTTCTTCCAGTTCGCGATCTGGTTGACGCAGCGGCGGGGATATTCGTCGAGCGGGATGTTGAACTTTTCGATCAGGTCGTTCCTGCCCTGCTTGATGTAGAAGGGATTGTATTCCGCGTTGTGCTCGCTGCTCTCGGTGCAGTAATAACCGAACTTGTCGATATAGTCGAAGCGGACCATATCGCCGTGCTTTTCACGGGCGTTCTTTTCCCGGGCGAGGCGGCGGATCATCGGATAGAGGTCGTTGCCGTCCTTGTCGGTCAGTTCGAGCAGCCACGCCATGTGGTTGATGCCCGCGATCTTGGAACGGCAGGTATCGCCGTACTGTTCGGTCAGACCGAGGCCGCCGAGCAGAGCGGGAACGCAGACCTGAACGCTGTGGCAGAGGCCGACCGTTTTGATCCCGGTATAGCGCTGCATATAGCCGGAAAGGATCGCCATCGGGTTGGTATAGTTGAGGAACCATGCGTCGGGGCAGACCTCCTCCATATCTCTTGCAAAATCCTTCAGGACGTGAATGGTACGCATCCCGCGCATGATGCCGCCGATGCCGAGCGTATCGGCGATCGTCTGACGGAGACCGTATTTCTTCGGGATCTCGAAGTCGATGATCGTGCAGGGATCGTAAAGACCGACCTGGATCGCGTCGACCACGAAGTTTGCGCCGCGGAGCGCTTCCTTCCGGTTCTCGGCGCCGAGGTATTTCGTCACCTTTGCGCGGTTCGCGTTCAGCTGCTCGTTCATCTTCGAGATCAGCAGGAAGGATTCCTCGAGACGCGCGCCGTCAATGTCGTAGAGCGCGATCTCGGTCTCGCAGAGCGAGGGGCAAAGCATGGTGTCCCCGAGGACGTTCTTTGCGAATACGGTGCTTCCGGCACCCATAAACGTGATCTTCATTTGTTACCTTTCCTTTCCGCCCGGTTCTCCGGGACTTGCGCGTGTTTTTTTGTTTTTCATCCGGGCCTTCCCGGCGGTTATCTGATGCTGATATAGACGCCGTTGACCTCAACGGTCTCGTCCGCGCGGATCATGACGTATTTCACCCCGTCGATCACACGCGTCTCGACGATATCGGTATGCTCCGGGTCCACCTTGATCGAGCAGACCGGGGTCCGGACCTCCAGCCCCTTCTTTGACAGAAGGTTCTGCGGCGGGAGGGAGACGTGCTCGCCGAATTCAGCGGTGTATTTTTCCTCGACCGCGGTGACCTGTTCCTCGCTGACGCCCGCACGGGTGAGGATGTCGCGCACGTCGCTCTTCGTGATGACGAGCGGCTCGTCTTCTTTGGATTCCTTGTGCAGCTCCACTCTCGTATTCAGATCCTCCCGGATCGCCTCCTCGACGCCGAGGCTCAGATCGTCCGCGATCGCGTCCGAAAGGATGGCGTTGAAGGTCCCCTTCTGCGTCTCCGCCGGCAGCGGCAGAGGAGAACGGAAGATCGCCTGCGCAAAGGCGTCGTGGTTGTCCGCGGCGTCCTTCGTATAATAGAGCGCGTTATGGATATTGGTGGAACGGTAGTCGAACGCCGGGAACAGGAATCCGAAGACGGGCGGGCAGACGATCGTATCCTCGCTCACGTTGCGGAGGCGGTTCTCGTGGACGTAATAGGTCAGCGCGGTGCGCGACCCCTTGACCGGGCAGACGGCGCAGACGAAATAGCGGAAGACCTCGGAGGAATCCTCCTCGTCACTGCCGTCCTTCGTCTTTTTGAAGACGTCGTAGGCGTCGCTCGTCAGGAGCAGCAGATAATTGCCCTCCATCTCGATCGCCCCGATCGCCTTCTGATAGAAAGCGTGTACCAGTTCTTCATTCTCCAGACCGCTTTCGCGGAGCCCCATCAGCAGCTTGTGTTCCTCGCCCTCGAGGACCTGCTTCGTGGAAAACGACACGTCGAGCAGATTTCTTCCGACCGTGCCGGAAAGCACCTTTTTGGCAAGGGAAAGGATGGCGTCCCCCTCGTCCTCCGGCATCGTCGCGAGGAACTGATTGAATTCGGAAACGATCTCCTTCTTTTCGTTGACGAAAACGCCGCGCACGTAGTTGATATTCGATTTTTCGGTGCGGAAGCGGCGGCGCAGCTCCGCGATCTCTTTTGCGTTCATAAGGAATTCCTTTCGCCTTTGCTATGTTACCAGATTATTGTAGCACAAAGACGCCCGCCGCGCAAGAGTTTTCGGCGGAAAATCTGAAAGGAAATGCAGTTTTCCGCCGTGCTGCCGGATGATCCCTGAATCTTCACGACGGGGGGAAGAGAACGCGCCTCCCCCCGAGTGAACCGTCCGGCATACGGAAAAAGCCTCCTGAGGAACCCGAAGGATTCTGTGGAGGCATTTCCCTGTTTTCACTGCGGCAGTCCGGATCAGGTGCGGACGGCTGTCATCCGACGACCGTCAGGGACACGGTCTCCGTGTTCGCGGATAAGCCGTATCCGTTTTTGACGGTGCAGCGGTAGAGGTAACCGTCGATCGCGCTTCTCGCATTCACCGTGTAATTCGCGGTCAATGCAGTCAACGCGGTCGCTTTGACCCACGTTTCCCCGCCGTTCTTCGAGTAGTACCACTGATAGGTCAGTCCGTCGCCCTCTGCCGTCACCGTGAAGGTCACGGAACCGGGACGGGTCGTGATATCGGTCGGCTGTGCGGTGATCTTCGGTGCCGACGCGATCGTCAGACGTGCGGGATCGGTCACTGCCTTCTGACCGGAGCCGTTGCCGATCTCGCAGCGGTAGAGGTAACCGTCGACCTCGGTTCTCGCGTTGACCGTGTAGTTCGCGGTCTTTGCGGCTGCCGCGTTCGCACTCGACCAGGTCGTACCGCCGTTCTTCGAGTAATACCACTGATAGGTCAGTCCGTCGCCCTCTGCCGTCACCGTGAAGGTCACGGAACCGGGACGGGTCGTGATATCGGCAGGCTGTGCGGTGATCTTCGGTGCCGACGCAATCGTCAGACGCGCGGGATCGGTGGTCGCTTTCTGACCGGAACCGTTGCCGACCTCGCAGCGGTAGAGGTAACCGTCAATGTCTTTTCTTGCGTTGACCGTAAAGACCGCGTTCTTTGCGGACGCGGCAGTCGATCTGACCCACGTTTCCCCGCCGTTCTTCGAGTAGTACCACTGGTAGGTCAGTCCGTCACCCTCTGCCGTCACCGTGAAGGTCACGGAGCCGGGACGGGTCATGATATCGGCAGGCTGTGCGATGATCTTCGGTGCCGACGCGATCGTCAGACGTGCAGCTTCGGTTGTGATCTGCTGACTGCGGACGTCGGTGACCGTGCAGCGGTAGAGATAACCGTCAATATCCAGTCTTGCATTGACCGTATAGTTCGCAGCCTTCGCGGAGGCGGCAGTCGCCTTGACCCACGTTTCTCCGCCGTTCTTGGAATAGTACCACTGATAGGTCAGCCCGTCGCCCTCCGCCGTCACCGTGAAGGACACGGAGCCGGGTGCGGTCAGAAGGTCGGAAGGCTGTGCGGTAACATTCAGCGGTGTTCCGATCGTCAGACGTGCAGCTTCGGTCGTGATCTGCTGACTGCGGACGTCGGTGACCGTGCAGCGGTAGAGATAACCGTCAATATCCAGTCTTGCATTGACCGTATAGTTCGCAGTCTTCGCGGAGGCGGCAGTCGCCTTGACCCACGTTTCTCCGCCGTTTTTCGAGTAGTACCACTGGTAGGTCAGTCCGTCGCCCTCAGCCGTCACCGTGAAGGTCACGGAGCCGGGAAGGGTCGTGATATCGGCGGGCTGGGCAGTAACCGTCGGCGGGGGAGGCGTGACGGTCAGCGTCGCTGCGTCCGTGATTATCCTGTTGCCGATCACGTCGGTAAGAACGACACGGTACTGATAACCGCTGATTGCCTCACGCGCGTTGACAGACAGTTCCGCCGTCTTCGCGGAGGCGGAAGCCGAATTCGTCCACGTATTGCCGCCATCCTTGGAATATTGCCACCGGTAGGTAATGCCTTCTCCGATTGCCGTAACGGAGAGCGTTATCGGACCGGGGGCTGTTGTCATGCTTGCCGGCGGGATCATGACGTGAATAAAGACCTTTTCACAACGGGCACATACAATGGCTCCCGTGATCGGATCCCGAACGGTATCATGTCCGATCGCAGGGGTCATGACGTCGGTGATCACGGAAGAAGACGAAGCGTCAGCGCGCGAGAAATGCTTACGGCAGTTGAGGCAGAACCAGTTTTCGATTTCCCCTGCCTCTTCGCAGGAGGCATCGTGTGCATCGTGTTTTTCCAAAAGATGCGCGCCTTTGCAGACGACGGTACCGTAGTCCGATCCGGGAACAAGGACCGCACCCGTATAGACGTTGGTCGCATAACTGCCGCAGGACAACGGGTTTCCGTGGAGGTCGAACGTCCCGTAGATATTCGTATCAGACAGATAGGTAATTCCCGCAGGGTTCGTGACTGAAAGATCAAAGGCAGATAGATTCGTAACTTTCTGATTTACATTGCCGTTCAGTTCAACGCAATTGATCTCCTGCTGCATCGAGCAAACATTAAGATCTCCGCTGACAACAAGCTCACTGCCTTCGACGGTGCCGTAAATAATATAACCTACGGATAGATTTCCGTTCACCGTCAGCTTGTGCCCGTTGAGATTCAGATCATGGGTAATTGTCAGGTCCTGATTCAGCGTCAGATCCTGACTCAGTGTAAAGTTATATGGATCGCA
>JAZLIW010000142.1:0-3162 GCA_045617585.1 Eubacteriales bacterium | reverse complement strand
GGACGAGAACGAGGTGCGGCGGGAGCAAGCCCCCGCCCTTCGGGATACGTCCGGTTCGCCAAAGGCGGACCGGATTGCCTTACGAAGAGCAAACAAAAAACGGACCCCGGAGGATCCGTTTTTATTCGTTTTCAGAAAGACGGGAGATAATCGAGCGGCTGAACGGCGGCGCCGTTGAGCTGGACCTCGAAGTGGAGGTGGAAGCCCGTGGCACGTCCGGTCATGCCGACCGCGCCGATCTGCTGGCCCTGATAGACCTTGCCGCCCTCGTACAGCTCGGGGGAGATGCGGTTCATGTGCGCGTAGATGACGCGGAGCCCGGGACCGTGTTCGATGATGGCGTGGAGCCCGTAGGACGAATCCCAGCCCGCGCGGATGACGGTACCGCCGTCCACGGCGTAGATCGGCGTATCGGCGTAAGCCGCGAAGTCCATCCCGCTATGGTAGCGGGTCTCCCCGGTGAAGGGGTCGGAACGGTAGCCGAAGGGCGAGGAAACGTAGTTATAGGATTGCAGGGGCATGACCCACTTTCCGGTCGGAACGGTGGAGGGATACGGCCGGATGCCGACGAGGACGGTGCAGGGGACCGGCTCGGAGAGGATCTGCCGCCCGATCTCGGTGCGGGAGAGCTCCCTGCCGTCGACCGTCGTGATCTCGTAGGTGATCTCGGTGATCCCTGCCGCGCCTTCCGACGCGATCTCGGTCTGACCGACGTAAAGATCCTCCGTTTCCACGTTCTCGGTGGTATAGGGGATCAGCTCGGTCGTCGTCTCGGTCGTCGTTTCGATAAAGGGCTCCGGCTCGCTTGCCATCCGGTGACCGACCTCGTCGTCGCCGTCGGTGAGACGGGAGACGTTCTTCAACAGGTCTGCGCCGTACGCGGAGCCGTAATAGTAAATGCTGTCGTATGAATATGCCGTGCGGCAGTCGTCCCGTTCCTCCGCCGTCGGTTCGTCGGGCTCGTCTGCCCCGGGCAGGATGCCGATCGCGGCGCGGCAGCGGTCGTACAGATCGCCGTACGCGCGCTCGGGTCCGGTGACCGTTTCCTTGCGGACGTAGACCTTTTCGTAACCGGGCGCCTCGAAGAGCGTGAGCGTCGTATCCTCCGGGAGCAGGTCCGCGCACTCTTCCTTCAGCCGGGAGACGAGCGTGCGGGCGGTCTCCTCATCCTTCAGGCAGGCGACCGTTCTTCCCTCCACCTGCAGCGCGCAGGCGTCGGTATAGTTGGCGGCGAGGTAGTTACGGAGCAGTGCGTAGCAGTCGTCCGCGTCGAGGATCTCCTCCCCGCCGTCGGGAACGAACGCGTAGGATACGCGGAACGTGATCTGTCCGGCGTTCTTGCCGGAGAGATCCTTTTTGATCCGGCGGAGCGCACCGTCCATGACGGAGGGCTCTTCCACGGTGCCGACGATCTCGCCGTCAAGCAGGACGCGGGTCCGGAGCTCTTTTCCCGCGTCGCTGAACACGGTGAAGAGCGTACAGAAAAGGATCACGAGTGCCATGACGGGCATGGCGATTTCAATCAGCCGCCGCCTTCCGGTCCCGCAGGACGGGGCGGCGCGATGCCGGGCCGGTTCCGTATTCGGTTCCGTAGAGACACCCCCTTTTCATTCGATACGGCTTCATTATAACCGATACGCGAAAAAAAAGCAAGTCTTTTTTCTTCTTTTTTTATTTCCGGTTGCTTTTTTGTGAAAAAGTTCGTTTTTCCGAAGAAAAAAGGGGGAAAAAGGTTGACCTGCGGGCAAAACGGGTGTATAATGTATCCGTATGAATATGGAAATTCGCTTCGGCGAAGGGAAAGGAAACGTTACCAATGAAAAACCTTCATGTGATCGACCACCCGATGATCCAGCACAAGCTGACCATTATGCGCGACAAGCGGACCGGCCCCAAGGACTTCCGTGAGCTCCTCGAGGAGATCACCGTCCTGATGGGCTACGAGGTCACCCGCGATTTCCCGCTCGACGACGTCGAGATCGAGACCCCGATGTGCAAAATGACCGCGAAGCGGATCGCCGGCAAGAAAGTTGCCATCGTTCCGATCCTCCGCGCCGGTCTCGGCATGGTGGACGGGCTCCTCAGCCTGATCCCGGTCGCCAAGGTCGGTCATATCGGCCTTTACCGTGACCCCGGGACCCACAAGCCCGTGGTCTACTACTGCAAACTCCCGTTCGACATCGAAAAGCGCACGATCATCCTCTGCGACCCGATGCTCGCGACCGGCGGTTCCTCCTGCGACGCGATCCGGATGCTGAAGGAAAAGGGCGTTCACGATATCCGTCTGATGTGCCTCGTCGCCGCTCCCGAGGGCGTCGAAAAGGTCGAGAGCGAGCATCCCGACGTGCCGATCTACTGTGCCGCGCTGGACGAGCGCCTCAACGATCACGCGTATATCCTGCCCGGTCGCGGCGACGCCGGCGACCGTCTCTTCGGTACCAAGTAAGCCGCCTACCGGTCAGAACGGCAGATGGAAAAGATCATTCCGGTCATCCTTTATCTGTTTCTCGCGGTCGTCGTCGTCGGCATCGCCGGGCGGCTGCTCCGGAAGACCGAGCGCGGCGAGGGCGTTTTCGTCTCGAAGCGGGAACAGATCCTGAACGTGGCGTCGCTCTCCAGCCTTGATCACACGGTCGTTTATTTTGCCGTCTTCCGTCTCGAGGACGGGACCGAGGTCGACCTCAAGGTGCGCGAATGGGTCTACGGCGCCCTGAAGGAAGGCGCGGTCTACGACCTGACCTGGAAAGGAATGACCCTCAAAACGATCGACGGTGATTTCTCCCCCGCGGAGGAACCGGAAACCGGCGGCCAGCCGGAGGAAGCCTCCGCAGAGGAGCCGGAAACCGGCGGCCAGCCGGAGGAAGCCTCCGAAGACAGCGAAACCAAATAATAACAGTCCGTAAACAGCAGAGACGGAAGCCCAAAGGCCCCGTCTCTGCCGTTTTGTTTTTTCCCCACCCTGCCCCGGCAGTCTGCTCCCGCCTTTCCCCGCCCGGTCCCACTCGTTAAGGCAAATCGGTTTGCCAAAGCCGAATCGGTTCGTCAAAGCCGAATCGGTTCGTCAAAGCCGAATCGGTTCGTCAAAGCCGAATCGGTTCGTCAAAGCCGAATCGGTTCGTCAAAGCCGAATCGGTTCGTCAAAGCCGAATCGGGTCGTCAAAG
>JAZLIW010000141.1:0-6496 GCA_045617585.1 Eubacteriales bacterium | reverse complement strand
GGGGACCCCAGTTGAGGAGCTGACCGCCGCCGAAGCGGTGGATGGTCTGCCAGTCGTTGCGGCGCTGATAGCCGTTGCGCGTCAGCTTGATCTCGTAGACATTGCCGAGCTTCCCGGAATCAATGATCTCCATGACCTTCTGGAAGCCCGCCTCAAAACGGCGGTTGTGACGGACGTAAAGGTGCGGGCCGGCGGGCTGGCTGCCGAGCGCGATCAGCTCTCTGACCTGCGCGGTCGAGACGCAGAAGGGTTTCTCCAGCATGACGTTCTTGCCGGCGAGGAGCGCGGCCTTTGCGTGCGCGAAATGGTCGACCGAACGGGTGGCGATCGAGATCAGTTCGATCTCCGGGTCGGCGAGCATATCCTCGTAGGTGGCGTACGCCTTGCTTCCGAAGGCGTCGACGAACTTCTGGCAGCGTTCCGGGATCTCGTCGCAGACGGCATAGAAGCAGATCTTGTCCTGTCTGCCGTGCAGCTCGGGGAAGTGCATGCCGGAGCCTGCTCTGCCGAGGCCGAGCAGACCGAGTTTGATGGGCTTATCCATGATATTTATCCTCCAACGTAATTTATATTTTGAAATCGTTCAGCGTTTGACTCTCGCGTTGCCCGCCCAGATGCTGAGGATCTGCTCCTCGTCGGAGGGCTGCGCGTAGTCGGTGAGGAAGGTCGTCGCAAGCGCGCCGCTTGCCCAGCCGAAGGCAAGCTGCTTTTCGGCGTCGTATCCCTTCAGGATGGCGCAGAGCAGACCGCCGACGAAGCCGTCTCCGCCGCCGATGCGGTCAAGAACGCGGATCGGACGCGGCTCGGCAATATGCCATTCGCCGTCCTCCCGCAGGATCGCGCCCCACAGATGTTCGTTCGCGTTCACGACCTGACGGAGCGTCGTCGCAAAGACGGACACGTTCGGAAATCGTGCGGACGCGACCTCGATCATGCCCTTGAAGCCCTCGATCTTATCGGAGAGAGCTTTGCCGCCCGCTTCCGGACCGTTCAGACCGAGGCAGAGCTGGAAGTCCTCTTCGTTTCCGACGAGCACGTCGGAGACCGACGCGATCTCGGTGAAGGCGGTGCGGAGCTCTTCTTCTCTTCCTTCCCAGAAGGAGGCGCGATAGTTGAGGTCAAAGGAGATACATGTTCCCGCCTTCTTCGCCTTCCGCGCAAGCTCGAGGCAGAACCGGGAAGCGGCAGGGGAAAGCGCCGCGACGAGGCCGGACATATGGATCATCTGCACGCCCTCCGCAAAGAGGCGGTCGAGATCGAAATCTTCGGCAGAGAGGGTCGTACCGATCTCCCCGGCGCGGTCGTTCCAGACACGCGGACCGCGGGAGCCCGCACCGGAATCGGCGATGTTGAACTGATGACGGTACCCCCAGGGACCGCCCTGCGCAACGTCCGGTCCCTCGAATTCCATGCCGCGGGAACGGAGGTTCTGCTTGATGAACTGCGCGACCGGGCTTCCCTTGACGAACTTGGTCAGCACCTTGACGGGCAGACCGAGATAGGAGGGGATCGAAGCGACGTTGGTCTCGGCGGAGGTTGCCTGCATGAAGAAATCACAGCTTGCGGCAACGGTCTGACTATCCTTCGGGGTGATGCGCACGCCCATGCTGGAAGGAACGACGAGGGCGTATTTACAATTCGGTCTGAGGTTCAGCATGATATCCCTCCGATCAGACGGTGTACTGGGAAGCGGCGGTATCGCCGCCCTTGCCGGTCCAGTTGGTGTGGAAGAATTCTCCGCGCGGCGCGTCGACTCTTTCGTAGGTGTGGGCGCCGAAATAGTCGCGCTGCGCCTGGAGCAGATTGGCGGGCAGACGGCCGCAGCGCAGACCGTCGAAATAGGAAAGCGCGGCGGCGAACGCCGGGACGGGCGCACCCGCGGTGATCGCGGAGGCGACCACTTCACGCCAGGCGGGGACGAGTTCCTGCATCTTGCCGCAGAAATACGGGTCGAGGAGCAGATTGTCAAGGTCGGGGTTCCGGTCGTACGCTTCTTTGATCTTGCCGAGGAACACGGAACGGATGATGCAGCCGCCGCGCCACATCAGCGCGATGCCGCCGTAGTTGAGGTTCCAGCCGTAGGTTTTCGCTGCCTGACGCATCAGCGTATAGCCCTGCGCGTAGGAGACGATCTTGGAGGCAAGAAGCGCCTGACGGAGCTTTTCGACCGCGGCTTTTTTGTCGCCGGTGAACTTCTGCACGTCGCCGCCGAGGATGCCGGACGCCTTGACGCGCTCTTCCTTCATCGCGGAGAGACAGCGGGAGAAGACGGCTTCGGTGATCAGCGTCAGCGGCACACCTTCGTCGAGCGCGGCGATGCCGGTCCATTTGCCGGTGCCCTTCTGTCCCGCGGTGTCGAGGATCTTATCGACGATCGGAGCGCCGTCCGTGTCGCGATACGCGAGGATGTCACGCGTGATCTCGATCAGGTAGGAGTCGAGCTCCCCTTCGTTCCATTCGGCAAATACGTCGTGCATTTCTTCCGCCGTCAAGCCGAGATAATCCTTCATATACTGATACGCTTCGCAGATGAGCTGCATATCGCCGTATTCGATGCCGTTGTGGACCATTTTGACGAAGTGGCCCGCGCCGTTTTCACCGACCCAGTCGCAGCAGGGGGAGCCGTCCTCGACCTTCGCGCAGATGGCCTGCAGGATCGGCTTGACGGACGGCCACGCGGCGGGAGATCCGCCGGGCATCAGGGAAGGACCGTTGAGCGCGCCCTCTTCGCCGCCCGAAACGCCGGTGCCGATATAGAGCTTGCCCTGACTTTCCACGTACGCGGTGCGGCGGGCGGTGTCGGGGAAATGCGAGTTGCCGCCGTCGATGATGATATCGCCGTCCTCAAGCAGCGGCAGGAGCTTGTCGATCATGCCGTCGACCGGAGCGCCCGCCTGGATCATCATCATGACCTTGCGCGGCTTTTCGAGGCTTGCGACCAGTTCCTCCAGAGAATACGTGCCGACGATGTTCTTGCCCTTGGCACGTCCTTCAATGAAGCGCGTCACCTTTTCCGTCGTGCGGTTGAAGACGGAGACGGTGAAGCCCTTGCTTTCCATATTCATGACGAGATTCTCGCCCATGACGGCGAGACCGATGAGACCGATGTCTGATTTTTTCATGAGGAATGCCTTTCTATCTGTGATGTGTTTGATTCGTTGAGACGGTCAGTGCTTTTCGGCTGCCCAGAGACCTAGCGCGGGATTGCCGATCAGGTAGAAACCGCCGTGGGCGTCGTTATAGCCTTCGTCCGTTGCCTGCGAGAGGAAATATCTCGTCATCGCGCGCACGTCCGCCCACTCGTAGCCGACCGAGATGACCTCTTTTTGAGACAGCTTGGCGGGATCCGTGCAGTAGACGACGCGGAACCTTCCGTCCGAGGAGCCGTGAATCAGATGTGCTGCGGCGGAGAGATTATTGCGCAGATCCCCATTTTCGGGTGCTTTGACCTGCTTCAGGACGTTTTCTCTGCCGAAGTAACCGTATTTGCGGATCAGACGGTCGTTTTCGTCGTCTTCTCCGAAGCGGCAGACACCGGGCGCGAGGATATAGAGCGTTCCTCCGTCCGCCATGGCCAGCCGCGTGCGGTAGATCGCCTTGTTGCCGAGCCAGGTGCTTTTGAACTCCCGCTCGTCGAGCAGAACGACTGCGGTCTTCAGCGGCTCTTTGACCCGGATGAAATTATATGCTGCGCTGCGTTTCGCCGCCGCCTCGAACTGCTCGCGCGACCGCCCGAGGTAGAGCCCGCGGATGCGCGCGGTGTCGCCCTCCTGCGTCGTGACGGTCAGCAGATAGACGAGCGGGATCTCACGCAGGAAATGATCCTCGGCGTACTGGAAGACGGCGCGGACCGGCGTATCCGTCCTGCCCATGATGCGTTCCATGCCGTAAAAGGCGCCGAGCATATGGGAGGAATTGATCATGCTGCTGCCGCCGCAGCCGACCATGATGTTCTTCGTGTAGTTCGCCATGCCGACGACCTCGTGCGGGACGACCTGACCGATCGAAAGGATCAGGTCGAAGGAGGGGTCGAGCAGGAGGCGGTTGACCTCGACGTCGATCGCTTCGTTCACCAGTCCTTCCGAGACGAAGGAAACGAAGTCCGCGGGGACCTGACCGAGCTTGACGACGTCGGTCCTCCAGTTGTGGACGGCGTAAGCGCTGTCAGGGATCTCGTCCCCGAAGAAGGACCTGCGCTCTTCCGGCGTCATCGGCGCGTGGGTGCCGAGCGCGGGCATGACGGTGACCTCCGCGTGTCCCTTCAGCAGCCGCCATGCAAGGCGGGTGATCAGCCCCGCACCCGAATAGAGGCGGGTCGCGTCGGGCGGCAGGAGCAGGACCTTTTTCGGCTGATACGTTTCGAACAGATCGGTCAGCACGGAAACGATCCGTTCCTCGCCGATCCGGTCCTCCTCGACCGTCACGGGACGAACGGTTTCAAGGGATGCTTTCATGTCACACTCCGGAATAAGCGGAGAAGCCGCCGTCGACGGGGACCACGATCCCGGTCACGAAGCCGGATTTTGCTGGATCGGCGAGCCAGAGCAGGGTACCGATCAGCTCTTCCGGCTTGCCGAAGCGCTTCATCGGCGTGGCGGCAAGGATCTTGCCCGTGCGGGGCGTCGGCGTGCCGTCCTCGTGGAAGAGGAGCGCACGGTTCTGCTCGGTCACGAAGAAGCCGGGCGCGATCGCGTTGACGCGGATGCCCTCGCCAGCAAAATGAACGGCGAGCCATTCGGTAAAGTTTGAGACCGCGGACTTCGCGGCGCTGTACGCCGGGATCTTGGTCAGCGGACGGAAAGCGTTCATGGAGGAGACGTTCAGGATCGAGCAGCCCTCTCTGCCGATCATGTCGCGGGCGAAGATCTGCGTCGGGAGCAGCGTTCCCTTGAGGTTCAGGTCGAACACGCCGTCGAAGGCGTCTTCGCTCAGATTGAAGAAGGTGAGATAGTCCTCCGCGTCCTCGTCTCCCTTTTCAAAGGTCTCGTGCAGGGTGGTCGCGCCGGGCTTGTTCCCGCCCGCGCCGTTGAGGAGCAGGGAGCAGGGACCGAGCTCGCGCAGGATCTCTTCATGCGCCGCTTCGAGCGCCGTTTTGTCAAGAACGTTGACGCCGAGGGGGAGGACGGGCGCGTTGGGCGCCGCGGCACGGATCGTTTTCGCGGTGCGGTCGGCGTGGTCCTTATGCAGGCTGATGAGCGCGGTCGCCCAGCCGTTCTCGGCAAGGGCTTTGGCAAGGACGGAGCAGAGCACGCCGCCCGCGCCGGTGATGACCGCGACGGGAAGATTCATATCGTTGATCATGTCAGTACCTCTTTCCTGATGATGGGATCTCAGAGCGCCGCGATCAGCTGCTTCAGTGCGGAAGACGCGGTGTCGAACGCTTCTTCCCTTGAGGAGAAGCAGCCGATGCCGCTCCGGTCGCCCTCGCGCTCGAGCGCGTTCAGACCGGTGAAGACGGTGAGATGGGGCTCCAGCGTGACGGCGTTCCCGCCTTTTTTCGCGTATGCGGCGAGGATCGCGGGGACGTTGCCCTCCCCGTGACCGGGCAGGACGACCGTGCCGTTTTTGTCGGCGTCCTTGATATGAAGATAATGAACGTAGGGCTCCAGCATTTTCCACGCGCGCAGCGTGTCTTCGCCGCACTGGACGAAGTTTGCGGGGTCAAAGACGGCACGGATGCCGGAGACCGAGCGGAGCAGATCCAGGCAGCGGTCGGCGGTATCACCGTAGATCCCCTTTTCGTTTTCGTGGCAGAGGACGATGCCGGAATCCCTGCCGGCGTCAGCCATCCGGTTCATCCGGTCCATGACCTCGTCTCGGTATAAGGCGGGATCCTCTCCGGCGGGAATATAGAAGCTGAACAGACGGATCACGTCGGCACCGAGCAGATGCGCGAGCTCAACGCTGCGGAGGAAGGAATCAAGGTGGGGTGCGAAGGGATCGCGGATGCCGATCTTTCCGATCGGGGAACCGATCGAACGGACGCGCAGACCCGCGTCGTCCATCCGGCGGCGGATCTCCTTTGCCTTTTCGTCGGTCAGCGACATGACGTTGGCTCCGTCCACACCGCGGATCTCAAGCCCGTCCAGCCCGTTCCGTTTCATCGCGTCGATCTGACCCGCCAGATCGTTGGCGGCTTCGTCGGCGAAAGAATAAATATAGATTTTCTGATTCATGTAAGCGTCCTCTCTTTTGGGATTTTTCTTTCCTTATATCATAGCACAAAACGGGGAAAATTACAATCCCTTCCGGGAAGATTTGTCAGGTGAAACCTAAGCCTGCCGCCCGGTCGGATGATTCTTTCGGACGATCACGGACGGGAATTGCCGGAAAAGGCAGGAAAAGAGACGAAAATTGCCGACTTCGATTTTTTTGAAAAAAATTGAAAAAAGGTATTGACTTTTTCGGGAAGGCGTGATATAATAACCAGGCTGTCGCGGAGAGGGGGACCTCAAAGCGATAAGCCGCTCCTTGAAAATTGAACAACGAAGAAGAT
>JAZLIW010000140.1:0-3111 GCA_045617585.1 Eubacteriales bacterium | reverse complement strand
AGTCGTAGGGGGCAAGGGAACGGATCTTTCTGCCGTCCTTCCGGTCACCGAATCTTCTTTTCCGCTTTTTTTCGACGGGCTTGACCGCGTTCTCTGCCGTGGCTTCAGCAGGGGTCACTGCCGGAGTTTCGACCGGAGCTTTGTTTTCTTCCATGTCAGTCTATTTCCTTTCCGTTCGTCAGATACAATAAAGTGATTTCGTCTTTTACGTTTCTATCGTTTCTCGAGAGTGCGCCGTAGCCGTAATGGATCGCGCCGCGGTATTTTTCCAGCTTTTCCGCGTAGCGGATCTGGTCGGCGATCTCGTGGGGATTGTCAAAGTTCTTTGCCCGATAGACCGGGTGACAGATCAGGTAGGTGACGGAGGGGTATTTTTCGCATTCCTTTTCCCACCAATCGGCGAGGATATCGAAGCGGGCGATCTGAAACGCGAAGGACCAGTAGATCTGCGGCGCCATGTAGTCGACCGTGCCTTCCTTCATCCACGCGAGCGCGTCGCAGTAGATCCGGTCGGCGGAGGACAGTCCGTTCGTCGCGGAGCCGCCGTTTTTCCCGTCGTCGTTGCGCCAGATGCCGAAGGGCGCGATCCCGAACAGTGCCGAGGGGCGCGACTCTTTGACCGCCCGATAGCAGGCGGCGACCATCCTGTTGACGTTTTCTCTGCGCCAGTCGTCGAGGGAAAGACCGTTTCCGTACGCTGCGTATGCCGCGTCGTCGTCGAATTTCCCGCCGGGACCGGGATAGGGGTAAAAGTAGTCGTCAAAGACGATGCCGTCGACCGGATAATGCGCGGCGATCTCTCTGACGCCCGCCGCGATCAGCTCGCGCACCTCGGGCAGACCGCAGTTGAAATACAGCTTGCCGTCCGGGTAGGGGACCGTCCATTCCGGATGGAGACGGGCGGGGTTCATCGGATGGAGCGATGCGGGATCGGTCTTCGGATCGTTCTGCTTTCCCATCGTGACGCGAAGCGGATTGACCCACGCGTGTACGGCGATCCCTTCGCGGTGCGCGATCCGCAGGAGGTAGTCCAGCGGATCGAAGCCGTACGGCAAGGTGTCGGTCTGCTCTCCCGCGAGATACGAGGAGACGGGAAAGAGGGAGGAACGGTAGAGCGCGTCGCAGGTCGGACGGACCTGGAACGCGATCATGTTGAGCCCCGTTTCCTTTGCCGTCCTGACGATCTTCCTCAGGTCGGCACGCATTTTCTGCGCGGAAAGACCGGGTCTCGACGGAAAATCTATGTTTTCGACGGAGGCGATCCAGACGCCTCGGATCTCACTTTTCATTTTTCTTTTTCTTATTTCCCGCCGGAGTCCTTTCGGCGTCGGTCCCGTAATTCATCAGGTAATCGTACTGCGCCCTGGTCAGCTTTTTCCACGCGCCCTCCTTGAGGAGGCCGAGCCGGATGTCTCCGATCGCGACCCGCTTGAGCGCGAGGACGCGGCAGCCGACCTTGGCACACATTTTGCGGATCTGTCGGTTCCTGCCCTCATGCAGCACCATCGATACGACGGTGTACCCGGGCTTGAGCGCGACGAGATCGACCTCGACCGGGCGGATGCGGTAGTCGTCAATGACCATCGGCTTTCCCAGCGCCTTGATCGTTTCGGGGGGGACTTGTCCCTCCAGACGGACGTGATACGTCTTCGGGATATGGTGACGCGGATGGGTCAGGCGGTTGGCGAGCTCGCCGTCGTTGGTCATCAGAAGAAGCCCTTCCGAGTCAAAGTCGAGCCTGCCGCAGGGATAGACCCTGCATCCGACGTCGGTGACGAGATCGGATACGCAGACGCGTCCGCGATCGTCGCTCATCGCGGTCAGAACGCCGCGCGGCTTGTTGAGCATGATGACGACCGGCTTGCTTTCGTAGTCCGCGACGACGGGCTCGCCGTTCCAGCGCACGTCGTCGATCCCGGGCAGGATCTTATCGCCGAGCCCTGCCCGGATCCCGTTGACCGTGATCCTTCCCGCGGTGATCTCCTCCTCGGCTTTCCGTCTCGACATCAGCCCGACGGAGGACATATATTTCTGTAATCTGATGGGTTCCATACTGATCCCCGTAGTTTTTATGATTTGTTAAAACGTCATCGGCGTCCCGAGCAGACGGCGCAGAAAGCGCAGGAATCTGACCAGGAACGGTACCGATACCGGCTGTTTTGCCGCGGACGCTTTTGCGGTCAGCGTGATCTTGCCCACCGCGATACCGTCCGCGTAATAGGTGACGGTCCCGACCGGATCGCCTTCGGAGACCGGCGCGGTCAGGACGGACGGAAAGTCCGCTTTTGCCGTCAGGATCTTTTCACTCCCGTCCGCGTTTTTGCGGAGGGTCAGTGACAGGGCGTCAGCGTTCGATACCGTAACGTACGGTACGTCGCCCCCCGTCACGGGCACGGAAAAGGACCATTCGTCCGGTTCTGCCGCACGGACGGCATAAAAGAGGGGAAACGCGGCGTCGTACAGTGCCGCATGGTCGTTCCAGTCGTCGGGATCGTTCAGGGTCACGGCGGCAAGCGTGACACCGTCCCTTTGACAGACGCTGACGAGGCAGCGCCCTGCTTCCCTCGTGTATCCGGTCTTGCCGCCGATACAGCCGGGCAGGGTACGCAGCAGCTTGTTGTGATTGATCAGCAGGCGCGCGTCCGGGACCCCGTTCTGCGGGATTTCGCACCGGTAGGTCCCCGTGATCCTTGCGAACGCCGTGTTTTTCATGGCACAGCGGATCAGAAGAGAAAGGTCGCGCGCGGTCGTGTAATGACCCTCCGCGCTCAGCCCGTGCGGATTGACGAACCGGGTGTTTTGCATCCCGATCTCCTCTGCCCGCTCGTTCATCAGCGCGGCAAAGGACGCGACGGAGCCGGAGACCCAGAGCGCTCCTGCGGCGGCAGCGTCGTTTGCGCTGTTCAGCAGGATCGCGCTGACGAGCGCTTCTGCCGTCAGTTCTTCTCCCGGCGTCAGGTAGACGCTGGTGCCTTCGATCCCGCACGCCCCGGCGGGCACGGTGATGATCTCGTCCGGCGCGCAGTTTTCGAGGATCAGCAGTGCCGTCATGATCTTGGTCGTCGAAGCCATCGGGAGCCGCCTGCCCGCGTTCGAGGACAGAACGACGTC